>JAKEEL010000211.1 GCA_022616595.1 Methylococcaceae bacterium | reverse complement strand
CGGGTCGGTCGCGGCACAGGCCGTCGTCAGGACGATCAGCAGGAGATAGATCGAAGCAATGGAATTCAAGTTTTGGTATAGGCTACGGACGGAATCGTTCAGCTTCATGGATCACAACGCTCATTGGATCAATACTTAGGAAAAGCATGAGGGTAACAAAACAAACGGCCTTTTTTGCTAGACAGTACTCAAGAACAATGAGTCATCGATACGCGAGAGGGCCGATAAAAAATTCGAGGGAGTGGGAAAGCCACGATTGAATGATGTTCCTGTCGCATGACTGCGTTCCGGCGAATGATGGCCGAGCAGGAACACCGGTACGAAAATGCACCGGTGGAAGCGCGTAGCGGGATTAAACCAAGCACGAAAAAATCGCATCTCCGTATGGATGCGCGGGATAACCCGGATTCAGACTTTGACTACTTTATCCAACGCGAATCCGGCGACCGTCTGTCTGCCGTGGTAACCCCGCGGATTGCACAGAATCCGGGTGCCGGCGCAGCGGTAATCGGATACGCTATGGGTGTGACCGTGGAACCATGCGGTGATTTCGTAATTGTGCATGATTTCTTTGAGATCGTTGCAATAGGCGAAGCGGGTCGGTGATTTCGGGGTATCGTCCCAGCTCCAGAAAGTCGGGGCGTGGTGTGTGACGACGATCGTATTTCCCTGGAAAGGTTTGGACAGCTCGCCAATCAACCATGTGCGGGATTTTCGGTGTAACCCGGCGTAGGTTTCCAGGTCCATCAAAGCATTTTCATAGTTGATTTTCCTGAAATCGTTGACCGTGTTCTTGAGTTCATCGAGACGCTCGTTGTCCTGTCCTCCCAGTTGGGTCCAAAGTGTACAGCCAAGAAAGCGAACTCCATCGAGCTGGAAGGAATCGCATTCGAGAAATTTTACATTCGAATTCGCGGAACTGCTGCGCAATGCATCCAGCGTGGAGCGATATTCCTGATCATAAAATTCATGATTGCCCGCGACGTAGACGACCGGTTTTTCCGCGGTTTTGAGCCAATCCATGCCCTGTTTATAGATCCCGATATCTCCCGCTGCTATAATGACGTCCGCTTGTGTGTCCGGAATCGGTAAAGACCCGAATTCCAGATGAATATCGGAGAAGAAGTTGATTAACACGCCGTTTTCATTCCACCGGATTGTCGACCCGGAATACCAAGATCTTATTGTGAAGGTTAAGGTTTAAATGGGGTCACATTACTATGCTAAGTATTGCACAAAAATCTTCCCGTTAAAGGTCCCCGCAGCCCGGCAGAATTATCCTGGAATCTCTCAATGTTAGTGAAAACTCTGAATCGCAATAGCAGCTTCTCTGTAAGGGTCGGCCATGTCGAAATCGGTGGCGGCGCTCCGATTGTCGTCCAGTCGATGACCAATACCGATACCGCGGACGCGGCAAGCACCGTGAAGCAGGTCAAGGAACTGGCGAAAGCCGGTTCCGAACTGGTCAGAATTACGGTGAATACGGAAGAGGCCGCGGCGGCCGTCGCGCCGATCAGGGACGAATTGGACAAACAGGGAGTCAACGTACCGTTGGTCGGCGATTTCCATTTCAACGGCCACAAACTGCTGGAAAAATATCCAGACTGCGCACAGGCGCTCGGCAAATACAGAATCAATCCCGGAAATGTCGGCCGAGGCAAGAAACGCGACACCCAGTTCGCGCAGATGATCGAATTTGCGTGCCGCTACGAAAAGCCGGTTCGGATCGGCGTGAACTGGGGCAGCCTCGATCAGGCCGTGCTGGCCCGTTTGCTCGACGACAACGCACGACTCGATTCACCGAGAGAATTATCCGCGGTGATGCGCGATGCGGTCATTACATCGGCCTTGGAAAGCGCCGAACAGGCCCTGTCCCTCGGTTTGCCGAAAAACCGGATCGTTCTGTCCTGCAAGATGAGCGGGGTCCAGGAATTGATTGCGGTCTATCAGACACTTTCGGCCCGGTGCGATTACGCACTCCATCTTGGATTGACCGAAGCCGGCATGGGCTCCAAGGGAATCGTGGCGTCCACGGCCGCGCTCTCGATCCTGCTGCAGCAGGGGATCGGCGACACGATCCGGATTTCGCTGACTCCGGAACCGGGCGGCGACAGGACCCGGGAAGTCATCGTTGCCCAGGAAATATTGCAGACGATGGGCCTGCGTTCGTTCACGCCGATGGTCATCTCCTGCCCGGGTTGCGGACGCACGACCAGCGATTATTTCCAGAAGCTGGCCCAGGACATTCAAAGCTACCTGCGCCACAAAATGCCCGAATGGCGCAACAAATACCGGGGTGTCGAAGAGATGAACGTCGCGGTCATGGGCTGCGTCGTGAACGGCCCCGGCGAGAGTAAAAACGCCAATATCGGCATCAGCCTGCCGGGCACCGGTGAATCCCCGGTCGCGCCGGTCTACGAAGATGGAGAGAAGACGGTCACGCTCAAGGGCGATCGGATCGCCGAAGAATTTCAGCAAATCGTGGAGCGTTATATCGAATCGCATTATCACCCGTAGATTTGTGCGCGATCTTGTTGTCCGGCCCGGAGCCTAACTTCGGACTCCCATGAATAATCACTCAAAGCCCAGTGAAAAAATCTAAAAAGTATGGAAGTTTGTGATCGGGTCATCCAGATACTGGATTCGGTGCTGCAACTCGGCGGCAGGGCAAAGGGATTGAGCGCGGCGAGTCCTTTGCTCGGCGCGATTCCGGAATTCGACTCGATGGCGGTGGTATCGGTTTTGACGGCGATCGAGGAGGAGTATGGTTTCTTCGTCGAGGACGACGAAATCGATGCTTCGGTATTCGAAACGGTCGGATCGCTCGCGAACTTCGTCGCTGTCCGGCTCGATGCATGAGCGGGTCGGAGAGCCCCGGCCCTTCTTCCTGGAAGGGCCGGCCGGTAAATTATTTGCGATTTTTTATCCCCCATCTTCCAAGGCAGCCAGCCGCCGGGTAATCGTTCATGTGCCGGCCTTCGCCGAAGAAATGAACAAGGCGCGCAGGATGGTTTCTCTGCAGTCGGTCGAATTGGCCCGACACGGCGTCGGTGCGTTGATTTTCGATCTGTTCGGAACCGGCGACAGCGAGGGAGATTTCGGCGAAGCCCGCTGGGATCTTTGGCTCGAAGACCTCGCTGCCGCCTGCCGCTGGCTCAGGAACCGCGGGATCGAGCGAATCAGTTTGTGGGGATTGCGCATGGGCGCTTTGCTCGCGATGGATTTTGCGGCGCGCGGCAAGCACCGTTTTGAGAATCTTATCCTGTGGCAGCCCGCCCTGAGCGGTCACAACCTGATCATGCAGTTCCTTCGACTACGGGTTGCCTCGGCCTTGTTCGCAAGCGAAGCAGACAGCAAATCTGAAACTACCTCGGAGCTTCGCGACCGGCTGCTCAACGGATATTCCGTTGAAGTCGCCGGCTATGATCTGGGACCGGAACTGGTCAATCCGCTCATGAAACTGCGTCTGGCTCAATTCGAAGCCGTTCCCTTCGAAAAAATTCATCTGTTCGAACTGGTTTCAGAGCCCGGAAAACCAAGCTCTGCTGCAAACCGTGAATGGGTCTCTGCAATGCAGGAAAAAGGGTTGTCGGTTGAAACGGAGCTAGTCTGCGGCCCATCATTCTGGAGTACCCAGGAAATCGCGACAGTCCCCGCTTTGCTGCAAAAAACCACTGAGTGCATCATCAGCCATGAACTCCGCTCAAGAAACTGAGATGCCCGAAGAAATCCCGTTCGCGTTCGAATGCGACGGCGAGCATTTATACGGTATCTTGCATAACGTACACGCGGCTTCTGGATATGGTGTTCTGATTGTGGTCGGTGGCCCCCAAACCAGGGTCGGCAGTCACCGGCAGTTCGTGCTGCTTGCTCGCTCGCTTGCGGCCAATCGGATTCCAGTGATGCGATTCGACTATCGTGGTATCGGGGATGCCACAGGATCCCCGCGGTCCTTCCAGGATATCGACCGCGATATTCGCCGCGCAATCGACGCGATGATCGAATGGCAGCCGACGATCGATAAAGTCATCATCTGGGGTCTGTGCGACGCGGCTTCGGCAGCGATGTTTTATGCGTTTCAGGATTCAAGGGTTAAGGGGCTGGTGTTATTGAATCCCGACACACTCACTGTCACAAGCGAAGCCCAAGCTTATCTGAAGCACTATTATGTCCGGAAAATTTTCGATTGCGAAGTGTGGCGGAAAATATTGTACGGCCGCTTCGAATACCGGGATTCCATGCTGTCTTTCACGCGTACGATCGCCAACCTTTTTGGCTCCAGACAAACAGCGATTTCGGGGGAAAGCTCAGTACCCTTTCCCGAACGGATGCGGAAGTCACTCGCGCGATTCGGATATCCGATCCTGTTGATTTTGAGCGGCCGGGATTTGACCGCGGATGCGTTCCAGGATCTGGTTAGCCGCTCCAGTGGATGGCAGCGAATATTATCCGAACAGAACCGGGTTACGCACCATACGCTGGAACAGGCCGATCATACCTTTTCGACCCGGCAGTGGCGTGATCAGGTTGCGGCCCTAACATTGGATTGGATCGCGAAGCTACCCTGACCGATCGATTTCGGATGGTTATGTCCTGTTCGCTAATCGGTACAATTCAGCTTCTTCGAAGCCGGCCCGTCTGCGTAATTCGAAATTGATCGGGCCATGGATCTTCCCTTTCAGGAGGCGTCGCAGCAGTTCGAAATAAGTCGTTTCCGGATCCAGGCCGCGTTGCGCGCAGATGGTTTTAAACCAGAGGGACCCGATCGCGACATGGCCGACTTCATCCTTTAAAATTCGGCTCAGAATGTCGGCGCTTTCGGTATCTTCAACCTGTAGCAGTTTGTCGATCATGCCCGGCGTGACATCCAAACCGCGGGCTTCCAGAGTCCTCGGAACCAGGGCCAGACGCGCGAGCACATCCCCGGCCGTATCGGTCGCGACGTCCCACAGGCCGCGATGGGCGGTCAGATGTCCGTAGTCCGAACCCAGTTGCCGGAGGCGTGCCCGAAGCATGGAAAAATGCAGCGCTTCCTCGGCCGCGACTGAGAGCCAGTCCTGGTAAAATTCCGCGGGAAGCCCGCGAAACCGATACAGGATATCCCAAGCGAGGTGAATTGCGTAGAATTCGATATGTGCAAGCGAATGCAATAATGCGATCCTGCCACTCTCGGAAGCGAGGCTGCGGCGCGGCAAGTTTTTTGGCTCAACCAGTTCCGGGAGAAGCGGAAACACCGTGGCCGATATCGGCAAGGGTTCCCAGTTTGGAGAGTAGTCGATCTGTTCCTTTCCCATCAGAGCGAAAGCGCACGCGGTCCGATCGAGTTTTTCTTCGACGGAACGCGCATGAAGGCAGCCCGACGCCAGCTCAAATACCGTGTTCACCGGAGATTCCGCCAAGGACAAATCGCTCCCGGTTCCTCTTCCGGCACGTTGATTGGGCCGGGCTCCGCGGCAAGGATTGAGTTCCTCCCATCATCGGAAGGGCCGGGCAATCACTGTCGGGGTTACACCGCTTCCTTCAGAACCAGCGAATCGGCAATCCTGCGATAGGCCTCGATCTGGTCGAAATTCAGATAACGGTAGGTATCGGCCGCCAGGGTGTCGATATGGCGCGCATATTCCAGGTATTCCGCGACCGACGGAATCCTGCCCAGGATCGAACACACGACCGCAAGTTCGGCCGACGCCAGAAATACATTGGCCCCGGTACCGAGACGGTTTGGAAAGTTACGGGTTGAAGTCGAGACCACCGTGGAATTCTCTCTTACCCTGGCCTGGTTGCCCATGCACAGCGAGCATCCAGGCATTTCGGTGCGCGCGCCGGATTTCCCGTAAATACTGTAATAACCCTCTTCCATGAGCTGAGCTTCGTCCATTTTCGTCGGCGGGCAGATCCACAAGCGGGTCGGCAGGACCTTGTTGAAGCGGTCCAAGAGTTTCCCGGCCGCGCGAAAATGTCCGATATTGGTCATGCAGGAACCGATGAACACTTCATCGATCGCGGTACCCGCGACTTCGGAAAGCGGCTTGACATCGTCCGGGTCATTCGGACAGGCCAGCAAGGGTTCCTTGATTTGATTGAGGTCGATCTCGATCACTTCGAAATATTCCGCATCGGGATCGGGCTCCATCAGGACCGGATTCGCGAGCCATTGTTCCATCTCGTTGATGCGGCGCTGGATGGTCCGGGCATCCCCGTAACCTTCCGCGATCATCCACTTCAGCATCACGACGTTGGATGTCAGATATTCCCGGATCGGTTCCTCGCTGAGCCGGATCGTGCAGCCTCCTGCGGAACGCTCGGCCGAGGCATCGGAAATCTCGAAGGCCTGCTCGACTTTGAGGTCCGGCAATCCCTCGATCTCCAGGATGCGGCCCGAGAAGACATTCTTCTTGCCCTTTTTGTCGACCGTGAGCAGGCCACGCTGAATCGCCGCGTAGGGAATCGCGTTGACCAGATCCCGAAGCGTGATTCCGGGCTGTAATTCGCCCTTGAAACGCACCAGGACCGATTCCGGCATATCCAAAGGCATCACGCCGGTGGCCGCCGCGAACGCGACCAGGCCGGAGCCCGCCGGAAACGAAATTCCGATCGGAAAACGGGTGTGCGAATCCCCGCCGGTTCCGACCGTGTCCGGCAACAACATGCGGTTCAACCAGGAATGGATGATCCCGTCACCGGGACGCAACGAAACCCCGCCGCGGTTCATGATGAAATCGGGCAGGGTGTGCTGGGTCTCGATATCCACGGGTTTCGGGTAGGCCGCGGTGTGGCAGAACGACTGCATGACCAGATCCGCGGAAAAGCCCAGACAGGCAAGGTCCTTCAATTCATCGCGGGTCATCGGCCCTGTGGTATCCTGCGAGCCGACCGTGGTCATGTGCGGTTCGCAATAGGTTCCGGGGCGTATGCCTTCCACGCCGCAGGCCCTGCCGACCATTTTTTGCGCCAGCGTATAACCCTTGCCGGTGTCGGCGACCGGATCCGGGCGCCGGAATACCGGGGACGGAGACAGTCCCAGGGAACGGCGCGCCCGTTCGGTCAGGCCGCGCCCGACGATCAATGGAATCCGGCCGCCTGCCTGGACTTCGTCGAGCAGCACATCGGTCTTGAGCTGAAATTCTGCGATCACCTGATTCGAATCGTGACGCGCGACCTTGCCCGCATACGGAAAAATATCGATCACGTCCCCCATGTTCATCGAGGTCACATCGCATTCGAACGGGAGCGCCCCGGAGTCCTCCATCGTGTTGAAAAAAATCGGAGCGATCTTGCCGCCGATACAGATGCCCCCGGTCCGCTTGTTCGGCACATAGGGAATATCCTCGCCCATGTACCACAATACCGAATTGGTGGCGGATTTTCTGGACGAGCCGGTCCCGACCACGTCGCCGACATAAGCCACGGGATAGCCTTTCTTTTTCAGTTCGCCGATCTGCTGCTCGGCGTTGGTGATCCCCTCGCGCGGCATCTTCAACATCGCCTTCGCGTGCAGCGGGATATCCGGACGCGACCAAGCGTCCGGCGCCGGGGAAAGATCGTCGGTGTTGGTTTCACCGATCACCTTGAATACCGTGGCGGTCAGTTTTTCCGGAACCTTGGGCTGGCTCGTGAACCATTCGGCGTTCGCCCACGATTCGATCACCTGTTGCGCGTGCCGATTGCCGGTCTTGGATTTTTCCTCGACATCGTGGAATGCATCGAAGATCAAAAGCGTATGCGACAGAGCCCTAGCCGCGGCCGGCGCCAGATCCTGATCATCGAGCAGATCGACCAAGGGCGCAACGTTGTAACCTCCCAACATAGTTCCGAGCAGTTCCACCGCGCGGCGGCCATCCAGAATCGGCGAACGCGCTTCCTTTTTCGCGATGGCCTTGAGAAATCCCGCTTTCACATAGGCCGCTTCATCGACTCCGGGCGGAACCCGGTCGGTCAGCAGATCCAGAAGAAAGTCCTCGTCTCCGGCCGGCGGATCTTTGATCAATTCAACCAGACGGGCGGTCTGCCCCGCATCCAGCGGTTTGGGGACAACGCCGAGAGCGGCGCGTTCTTCGACATGTTTACGGTATTTCTCTAACATCGCTTCCACTTTCTCAAGTTGTAACTGTGAAAATCCGAGCGCAAAATTCTAGCATTTTTTTATTGACAATACTTTGGTCATCCCGAAAGATAAGGTTTATTTTTCGACGTCGCCAGGCGTCATCATGACCACGCTACTCTATAGTCATCCGATTTTTCTCGACCACGATACCGGATTTGGACATCCCGAGTGTCCGGAACGGCTGCGCAGCATCGAATCGGAACTGGACGCGCCTGAATTCAAGGACCTCACTCGCAGGCAAGCTCCGAAGGGGAATATCGATCAGGTACTGGCCGTCCATTCTCGAGAACTGTTCGATCGGATCTTTCGCGCGATCCCGCGACGCGGGATAGGCTACATCGATGGCGATACCGTGGTTTCCAAGGATTCCGGGGAGGCCGCCCTGTATGCGGTCGGAGCGGTCTGCGATGCGGTCGACAGGCTCATGACCGGACAAGCCGATAATGCGTTCTGCGCGGTCCGCCCGCCGGGACACCATGCCGAAACCAACCGCGCCATGGGATTTTGTCTGTTCAACAATGTCGCGATCGCCGCGAATCATGCGCGCCGGTGGTATGGAATCGGTCGGGTCGCGATCGTCGATTTCGATGTGCACCACGGCAACGGGACCCAGCAGATTTTTTATCATGAACCGGCCGTGCTGTATGCCTCAACGCATCAGATGCCGCTTTATCCGGGAACCGGCCGCCGAAGCGAAACCGGCGCGGGCAATATTTTCAACGCGCCGCTGCAGCCCGGCGACGGCAGCCTCGAATTTCAAAAATCGATGAATGAAATCATCTTTCCGGCCCTTCATGAATTCAGACCGGAGATCATGCTGATCTCCGCCGGATTCGACGCCCATCGCGCAGATCCCCTAGCATCCTTGAATTTCACGGATAACGATTACGCCTGGGTAACGCGGAAACTTCTGGACATCGCGGATCAATACTGCGCGGGCAGAATCGTATCCACGCTCGAAGGCGGCTACAACCTGAAAGCGCTCGCGAGCAGCACGAAAGCCCATGTGTCTGAAATGCTGTGTCACAAGCGCACGGATAACCGGAGCCCCAATCAATAAAATTGCGTAAGCGGTTATTATCCCGTCAATTAGAACGGGTTTGAAGGGAATATCCAAAGGCTCCCGGACTTTAGGCAATATTGAATGAGTACAAGAAGTTCGCCTGGTTTATTTCTGCTGATTATTTCTCAGGCAATAATCGCGTATAGTTCGTCACTTCCCGGGAAAGAAACCATCCAAATAACCTCCCCGGAACCGGGCGTTGATTATGTGGAGGCCTCCGTCAATGGGCGCTTGGTCAAGAATCCTCATAACAGTCCCGGCAAGGCAAGCGTTAAGATGGGTAATTGCGGTACATGCCACGGAAGGGTCGGTGATCGGTCGCCTCGAAAAGAACGCCCGGTTCCTGCAAACAGAAAATCGAAACCTGTTCAATCGAAGTCGAAGTCGGCATCCTTGCCGCGTCAAGGGCCCGAAAAAAGCTTGGTTGGGAGTTCAAAACCAGCGCTGATTCGACCTGCTGACGTTCATGCGAATCCTCCTGACGCATCCAGTCCGGTTCGTGTAGTCATTCAGAATACAGGCGAACTTCGACAGAATGACGCAGCGGTAACATTCGGTCAGGTTTTCATACCGGGGGCAGTTAAAAAGGAACAGGGTCTGACTGCGCGGATTGTTGAAACTGATCAAAGTTTATCAATTCAGCTGGATAAAAAGGCGAAGCATCGTGATGGATCATTGCGGCACGGGATAATTTCTGCGGTCATTCCGTCGATCGATGCGAGCCGAATGATCACACTCGAATTGACTCCTGGTTCCGGGGGTACCCGGAATCACTCATTGGCATTGTCGAGCCTTTTCGAGAGCGGCTACGATGCCGAAGTAAAAATCGGAATCAAGGATCAGAAATTCAGCGTTTCAGCCAGAAAAATGCTGCAATACAAGACTCCGATGCTTTGGCTTCAGGGCGATCAGGTCACCGAATGGATCGTGGGCGGTCCGTTCGTGGACGCGAACAACAAGGCGCATCCGCATTTGGCGGGGCGGTTTGCGATCCG
>JAKEEL010000210.1 GCA_022616595.1 Methylococcaceae bacterium | reverse complement strand
TCAGTGCAGCAACATTCACAGGTTCGGTGCGGCCCTCGATCGGAAAGTCTGTCAGTCGCCTGACGCGTGAGCAAATTCTCATCAATTTTCCAGGGCTTGCATTAAACCGATCGAATTGCGGAAATGTTATGGCCTGGAAAGGTTTTTAGTTCCGAAAACAGCAATTAGCGGGCCAACAAAGCTGCCGGCCGTCCGGGAAAATTGTCATGAGACGGACGTCGAGGATTGCTGTTAAATACGGATCTGGTATCGTTGCGCGGAATACTTAAGATACCCCAAGAGGAGTGTATGTCTAACGCCGAATTGTTGTCGTTGATCCGTCGGGGGACCGACGAGATTCTCACCGAGGAGAACCTGGAAGCAAAACTTTCCGAGAACAGGCCGCTTCGAATCAAGGCCGGTTTTGATCCAACCGCGCCAGATCTGCATCTCGGCCATACCGTATTAATTAACAAATTAAAGCAATTTCAGGATCTTGGGCATGATATCCTGTTTCTGATCGGTGATTTTACCGGAATGATAGGAGATCCAGCCGGGAAAAATGTGACCCGGAAACCTCTGTCGAGAGAACAGATTGTCGAAAATGCCGCGACCTATGAGGCACAGATTTTCAAGATCCTGGATCCTGAAAAGACTTCGGTCAGATTCAATTCGAAGTGGATTACCGAGCTCGGAACCGCCGGTTTGCTTGAACTCGCCTCGCAACATACGGTGGCCAGAATGCTGGAACGCGACGATTTCAGCAAACGGTACAAGAGCGGGCAGCCGATCGCGATCCATGAATTTCTTTATCCCTTGATTCAAGGCTACGATTCGGTGGTATTGAAAGCGGACATCGAGCTTGGAGGCACCGACCAGAAATTCAACCTGCTGGTCGGACGTCAGCTACAGGAAAACTACGGGCAGGCGCCCCAGGTGGTGATCACCATGCCGATCCTGGAAGGACTCGACGGGGTGCAGAAAATGTCCAAGTCACTCGGTAATTACATTGCAATTGCCGATCCGGCTAACGAAATGTTCGGCAAGATCATGTCCATTTCCGATGAATTGATGTGGCGATATTTTGAATTACTCAGTTTTCAGCCGATCGAGGAAATCAAGGATTGGCAACGGCAGTGCGGGTCGGGAGCCAATCCGAGGGACTTCAAGTTTCGTCTGGCCGATGAAATCGTGACGCGTTTCCACAGTGCCGGGGCGGCCCGGAACGCGTTGGAATCATTTCAGGCCCGATTCCAGAAAGGCGCGATTCCGGATGATTTGGAACTGAAAAGTCTCACGGCACCCGAACAAGGCTACGCGATTGCCAACCTTCTGAAGGACGTCGGGCTCACATCCAGTACTTCCGAATCCTATCGCGTGTTAAAGCAAGGCGGAGTACGGATCGATGGCGAAACAGTTTCCGATACCAAACTGGTTCTTACTTCCGGTACGACACAAGTCTACCAGGTTGGCAAGAGAAAATTTGCCAGGGTGCAGTTGCTCTGACTTGTCGGGGTTAAGCTTTTTCGCAGGCAAGGTTGCAACGCGAACAAACCTGTCTGTTACGCGGTTTGGCGCGTGCTGCTGGGTCGAAGCTTGATTCAAGGGTCCGCGACTGGCGTGTTTTTCGGCTTGCGTCGTGTCCAGCAGGACCAAGGAATTTGCACTCAAACCGAGAACCTGGCCCGGGACAACGGAGTTTGTTGAGTGTTTCCGTCCGGTCCATAGGTATGGGGTTGATTTCCCTGGTTTCTGAGGAAATCGATTGCGCGCCGCGTGTGCCGATTCATGAGTTCTATGCGGGCTCCGTTGCGCTCGTTCGATTCTTTGCATTGATCGAGGCAACGCTTGATGTTTTCCCGGTAGGCTCGGAGTTCGAGTGTATGCGGATCGTCTTCACGAAATCGTTCGAGATAGTGGTTAAGCCCTGTTTCGCCGTCCGGAAGCTTTTTAGCCTCAAAAAACTCGTGCTGTAAATTCGTCAGGTGCCGGATGCGGTTTACCGATTCCTGTTTTTTCTTCGCTACGGAATTGATTTCGTCTGCGTGCCGGTCCGTCAAGACCTGGCCTTCCCGCAGCAGAAGCTCATGCAAATGACTGACTTCATCCAGTGTGTCGCGCAAAATCTCGACAAGCAAACTGTAAGCTTCCGGTTTCATCGCTTCACGCTTAACCGGGCAACGCTTGTTCGAATTCAATTATTTTTTCGGCGACGCGTTCTGAATTGACGATGTAGGTTCCGTCGTCGAGCGATGCCGTAATGACCGACACTCGACTCGCATCCACGACCGGCAATCCCGCGACCAACCGCTCCGCGTTTTGAAGGATCGATCCCGCATCGGTAAATTGAACGGCGGCTGGCTCAGCGTTCCCCGAGCGAGGATTTTCGAAGTGCTTTACGGTGGCCCCGGCGGAATTCTGTTTCGGAGCCGTCACTTTCGGGTGCCTGCCTACAGTCCTAAGGTCAATTGACATGTTTACTGCTGCTTGATGAGTTACATTGTGTCCGTTTATCGGCTCATTGGTCTTGAACTTTAGTCATGCCGTTGGCTTTCCTTGTGAAAGTATAGTTCAGAATTGGACTTGGACAATTCCAGGGCTTGTTACGGTTCCTTCTACGATTCGATTGGAACTCAAGTTCTTCACGGCGATCTTCTGCCCCGTTATTCCATCCGACAGGGCCGCACCTTTCATCCTGATCTGCAGTCCGCTGTCGATCGCCTGGATAATCACCTGCTGGCCTTTTTTCACGGCTTTCGGAATCAACAATTGGTTCGCCGTAAGTATGCTTCCAGCGGCCAGAGACCACCGTAATTCCTTGCCCAGAACGCGATCTGGATCATCGAAAAATGGTTGATGCATCCGTGTGAGTTCGACCTCTTTCAGACCGATATCCTCGGTTGTGATCAGTGTTCCGTTGCCTAAGGGTCTGCGCGTTACGACCGCCGGGCCGAAGGCTTTGATCCGGGCTCGAACATAGATCAGCCAGGGTTTGGTTTCCCGGCATCGGACTCCGATTGTCACCGGGCCGATTTCGCGTTGGCCCGGCGGGAAAAATAATTCCAGCGGAGACTGGCAACGGTCCAATTTAAGTCGCTGGTCCATCGCTTGGAAGTCGATTTCAAATCGTGAGTATATGTGACGTAAATTTGACTCGATAAATTGAATCACAGCGTTCTGGATCGTCGAGTGGGCTTCGTAGGGATCGGGTTCAGCAGCTTCTGCAACCATTGGATTGAGCCAAATGGAAAGCCAGAATATACATAGGATGCGCATGGGATCAGAAAATGAGCGACCGGATAATTCATCAAACAAAGCACATCCGGTGCCATTTTTTCACTAATGTTACTTTGTCGTGCACCATGAAAAGGCTCTGTCTTTAAAATGAAAAACTGCAGGTCGGTTGACTACCCTCGACCCACGAAGATAATCGCCGCTCTGTACATCGTCTTGCGTTTTCCCCGGTATCGCCGGATGCTACTTCTGGCATTGCCGACCGCGTAGAATAATGAACTGTCCGGAATCCATCTTGAGCCAAACTTTCATAAGCCAAAGGAGCGATCGATGAGTGGGCAAAAATATACCGAAGTGCAACTCAAACGAGAACAAGACGAAAAACTGAATCTTTTGCAAAGTCTGCAAGGTTTACAGGCGGAGCGCACGGAACTGCGAAAACAACTGGATGAAAGGCTCAACGACATGTTCGGTCTCACCGCTCCGCGAGCGTTGCTCGGGGCCTTGCGGCAAGTCGCACTGGATCTCCATTTTACCGAGACCACCGAACCCAGCTTTGAAAAACCCGGCGAACGTGGCAGCCGCATCGTTTTTTCGGTGGACACCCATGACCGGGGACGGATCGATTTTCACCTCCAACAAATCAGGTTGCAGACGACCAATTATCCAGTACCCGCCCACGGACTCTCAACACGGGCCAACAAGTCCCTCTCTCGCGAATATTTGCGACTTGGGTTGAGCAGGCGGCGGAGCCGACAACCGGTCGACTTTTTCTGCTCTACTACCTGGACAAGGTAATCGCCTATAAGAGCGGTTACCAGGATGATGAAAAAGAAGTCCTGTTGTGGCTCGAAAAAATCATCGAAAACATCAGGCCGGACCACCGCCTGATCATGGTGGCGCTTCTGGATACCCAACTGCCGCTGGAACTATACACCCACGATCCCAAAGTCCGGGTTCTGCCGGTCCCGCTGCCCGATAAATCCGACCGATCGGCTTACCTGTGCCATAGACTCGGCTCCGGCTATCCCCATCGGGAATTGGCCGCCGATCTCACCGATGGGCTATACCTGCATGATCTGGACGCCATCGTCCGGGAACTGCACGACCGCACCGATGCGGACAGCCGCGGGCAGACCGTGTTCTTTACCGAAACCGTGGTGATCTTCACTTCCAACATCGGCGCCCGCGCGCTCGACAGCCGCGGCAATCCGATCGCCGAGCAGTCGGCCTTGGATCGGCTCCTCACCGCCAATGCAACCGAAGACGAACGGCAACAACGGGTTCGTGAACACTTCCGCAGCGTGCTGGAAAATTTCTTTCTGTATGAAATCGCGCGTCCGGAACTGCTCAACCGGATCGGAAATAACATCATCCCTTTCAATTACATCCACAGTGTCGAGGTCCAGAAGAACATCATACTGTCCCATCTGCGACGCATCGCCGACGAATTCGCGGACAAATACCGCCGGCAGAATCACCACTTGCATTTCAATGACGAAGTGGTCGATTGGTTGGTGAATCGTTACGGGACCCACATCGGCCGCTTTGGCGGACGCGGCATCACCAACGCGATCAACGATGAAGTGATGCTGCCTCTGGCCCGCGAGGTGCTCAGGGCGGAACATGAAAATGCGTCCAACCGGCAGTTTCACCTGGAACAATCAAAACCGAACGGCGGCATCGAGATCACGGTGGCATCATGAACCACCCCACACCCTGCGAATACACTTGTCGCGTTGAAGGGGACCCAGGCGAAGAACTGATCCTGGTTCTGAACGCGTCGGAAAGCGCCACCCCGCGGTGCGCTAGCATCATCCGGCTCTGCATTGAGACTCTCGATCAACTGCCCGCCGATGTCCGCGTCCGGATTTATTTCCTCCTCACGACGGTGCCGGTGGCCTTGAAACCCGCGTGCAGTTTCGACAGCTTTTTTTGCGAAGGTAATTTCACCGCTACTCCATTCTGGGCGGTGGGTTTGCCGGAAGCCCCGCCGCCGGGTCGTTTTATTCGGGTGGATGTGACGACGCGGGCATTCCTCGACGACGAAGCCGCAGCCAT
>JAKEEL010000209.1 GCA_022616595.1 Methylococcaceae bacterium | reverse complement strand
GTTTCTGTTGAAGCCGGTGGAAATCACGGAATTACTTTCGGCAATCGAGGAGGTCTTCGCCTCGACCGATCGAAACGGTTCGGTGGCCGGCGAGCCCGCTCTGGCCGATGCACAATTGGACTTGCTGCATAACGAACGTCTGCAATCCAAGCTCAGCCGAAAACTTGCCCAACTGGAAAGTCAAAAGAACCGGCTTCTGGAAAGCGAACAACGCTTTCGCGATTATGCCGAGGCCTCCGCGGACTGGTTCTGGGAGGCGAATGACCGATTGGTCATTACCCAAATAAGCAGCGGCCCCGACGAGCTTTTATCGCGAAAATTATCCGATCTGGCAGGCATGATCGATTACGGCGCCTGCCCCGGAAAGGCCGGCAATCAATTTCTTCAGGATCTGGAAGCGAAAAACCCGTTCCAGGATTTGATTCTGGATTTCGCGGAGCAACAGAATCGTCCGTTGATCATCCGCTTCTCGGGAAAACCGATCCATGACCGTCAGGGCCGCTTCGCCGGCTATCGCGGCGTCGGCCGGGACATCACGGAAACCGCCACGTTGATGCGAAAAATTGAATATGTCGCGACGCATGACGAGTTGACGGGTTTGCCCAATCGTTCCTATTTCTGGGAACGTCTGAACCTGGCCCTCACGCGGGCCAAACGGAACGCCTATCCCGTCATACTTTTTTACATCGACGTAGATCATTTCAAAATGATCAATGACACGATGGGGCATGACTCGGGAGATCAATTGCTTCTGGAAATCGCGCGCCGGATTCGCCGCACTGTTCGCGATCACGATACGATCGCCCGCATAGGCGGCGATGAATTCGTACTGGTGATCGAAAGGACCAGCCCCGGTGACGCGCACCGTATCGTGCTCGAAATCTTGAAGAATTTCGAGACGCCGATCATTCTACGGGGTCAGCGAATCTTCGCCACGGTCAGCATCGGGCTCAGCGTCTATCCAGACGACACCGATCAGGCGCAAACCTTGCTTTCCTTCGCCGATCTCGCGATGTATCGGGCCAAGGCGAAAGGCCGCAATAATTTCCATTATTATACGGATGAATTGAACAGCGAGGCGTGCGAATGGATGACGATCGAAAACGGCCTGCGCCACGGGCTGCAGCGCGATGAATTTTTTTTGGTCTACCAACCCCAGATCAACCTGAAGAACCGCCGGTTCGAAGGCGTGGAAGCCCTGATCCGCTGGCAACATCCCGAACAAGGATTGATCCGGCCGGATAAATTCATTCCGATCGCCGAGCAGTCCGGATTCATCGTTACCCTGGGCGAGTGGTGTCTCAACGCCGTCTGTCAACAAATCCGCAGTTGGGATCAGGAAGGTCTCGGCGTTCCGCGCGTATCCGTGAATATTTCAGCCCGGCATACCCGCAACAACCGGATTGCCGAGGACATCCGGCATATCCTTTCCGCGCATCGGGTCAGCCCGAAGCGTCTCGGCATTGAAATTACCGAGCATACGCTGATGGAGAAGGTCGATACGATTCGCGATACCCTCGAGGAAATCCATCGAGGCGGCACTTACCTTTCCCTGGACGATTTCGGCACCGGGTATTCCTCGCTGGGCTATTTGAAGCGCATTCCGGTCGATGAACTAAAAATCGACGGAAGCTTCATCCGCGGCATCGCGGATCAGGAAGACGATACGGCCATCGTCAAAGCCATCATCGCGCTCGGCCGAACTCTCGATAAACAGGTTGTTGCCGAAGGGGTGGAAACCACCGAGCAGGCCAAAGTTCTCCGCACCCTGGACTGCGATATTATTCAAGGCTACCTGATCGCCCATCCCCTGAATGCGACGCAGTTAAACGGATGGGTATCTTCATTCGATTACCCGGCGTTTCTTCATACCCGCTTGTCAGATTGAAGAGTATCGCGGCGGGCCGGTCTGGTTCGGCCATGTCAGCAATGCCCGTTTTGACTGTTGCACGCCGCCGACAAAGGAGTTCGATGGAGAACGCGCTGATCCTTCCGGGCAGTCCTTGCGATTCACGGGTGTCCGTCGATAACAGGCGCTACACGCACCCCTGGCCCGGCAGCGATGGATTTTAATACCGGCGTCCACCGCCGAAATTACCCCTGCCTCCGCTCGACCGTTCTTCGCGCGGGCGGGCCTCGTTGACGGTCAAGCTTTTACCCTCGAAATCCTTGCCATGCAACGCGGAGATCGCGGCGCGAGCCTCCTGATCGTTGCTCATTTCGACGAAACCGAAACCCTTGGACCGGCCAGTAGTACGATCCATGATCACATTTGCGGATTCCACTCTGCCATATTGGGCAAACATTTCTTTGAGTTCATGGTTGCCCACGGTATGGCTCAAGTTACCAACGTACAATTTTTTGGTCATGAAAATCTCCTGATCGATGCATAAAATTAAGAACAAAAAAGAGAATTGCCGATCGTATGATCGGCGGTTAACGACGCCCCTTGCGTCCGCCCCGAGTACGGGGACGCTCCTCGTTCACGCGAAGACTTTTACCGCGCAAGGTACGCCCGTTCAGAGCACGGATCGCGGCTCGGGCCTCGTGGCCTTCCATCTCGATAAAACCAAAACCGCGGCACCGGCCGCTAAAGAGATCGTGCGCCAGTTCGATCGAGCGCACCCGCCCGTGCTCTGAAAACAGGTCGGTGAACTCTCTTTCGGTGAGGTCATCCGGCAGATTGCCGGCATAGATTCGTAGCATGGTGTCTTTCCTCCGGTAGGATCAACCGCTGATTATGACGCACGGCATTATGAGACCCTTGTGGTGTGCCGTCGCCCGTTTGGCAGCCTGCGTCGCGGAGGTGCTGCAGGAGCCGCCGGCTCGGCTTTTCCGGCCGAAACGATGTCCGCGGGCGCCGGATAAGCCGGCAATTTCCGGCCCAGCAGGCGCTCGATCCCCCCCAATTTCAGGGCTTCATCCGTGCAGACTAGCGATAAAGCTTCACCACAGACACCCGCGCGGCCAGTCCGGCCGATGCGGTGTATGTAATCGGAGGGAACGTCGGGCAGCTCGTAATTCACCACATGCGGCAGTTGGTGGATGTCAAGACCGCGTGCCGCGATGTCGGTGGCAACCAGCACTTGCACCCGATTCGCTTTGAAGTCGCTGAGGGCGCGGGTCCGTGCGGTCTGACTCTTGTTGCCGTGAATCACCGAGACCTGAAAACCGCTCCGCCCGAGTTGATTTGCGAGTCTGTCTGCGCCGTATTTGGTGCGCGTAAAAACGAGGGTCTGGCCCCAGTGTCCCTGCCGCAGGAAGTGGGCCAGCAGGAACTGCTTTCCAGCCTTCGGAACATGATACACGCATTGATTGACCAATTCCGCAGGAGCATTGCGCGGCGCAACGTCGATGCATAACGGATTGTGCAGAAAGCCCGCAGCGAGTTCGCGAATATCCTCCGAGAAGGTTGCCGAAAAAAGCAGGTTCTGGCGAACTTTGGGCAGCAATCTCAATATACGCTGAATGTCATGAATAAAACCCAAGTCAAGCATGCGGTCCGCTTCATCCAGCACGAAAAAATCGATTTTTGTCAGGTTGGCGTGGCGCTGACCGACAAGGTCCAGCAACCTTCCGGGTGTTGCGACCAGGAGATCGATACCTCGGCGCAGAGCCTCCACCTGCGGCTTGAGCCCGACGCCGCCGAAGACGACCGCTGCTCGGGTCTCGGTATGCCGGCCGTAAACCCTTATGCTTTCGCCGACTTGTGCGGCAAGTTCGCGGGTCGGCACCAACACCAGTGCTCGGGGCGCTCGTCCAGGTTGCGGTCGGTTCTTGGTCTGACCAGCTTTGACCAGACAGTGAAGCAGCGGCAGGGTGAAAGCCGCTGTCTTGCCGGTACCAGTCTGAGCCGCGGCGAGCAAATCACGGCCGTCCAGTATGGCCGGTATGGCCCGGGATTGAATGGGTGTTGGGCTTGTATAGCGCTGCTCGGCGGCGGCGCGCACGAGAGCCTTTGAAAGCCCGAGGGAAGCAAATGCCATGTTGTTTTCCTGGCCCCCGCCTTACCGTAACGAACACGGTATCGGTTTCTGGCGTGAGCATAGTGAGTTGTAGTGACCACAGGGCGGACCAAAAGTCACACCGCATGGGTTTGGCAAGAGGAGGCGGAAACAAAGCGAGCAGTTGCGGAAAAGGCGTTGACTGTGGATTGGAATACCGTATCCTCGCGGCGAAGACCGATCTTGCACCGCGACAAACTGCATATACCTTACGCTAATTTTAACCAATTGTATACTTGTTTGTTGACTTTTGCGGCGCGAGCGCCCGGCAATCTGCCAGTGAACCGGGTAAAGAGTGTGAAGTGGTTTTTCTGATTGGGTTGATCCAATCAATGACTCCTAAACGTTTCGACCGGGATTCCTTGGTCTTCTGATTGCTGAAATGAATCGAACCCCGCGAGAAAATAAACCCCCCTTTCGACTGAGAAAGGCGTATACTGAATTGGCATTTTATCGCCTGATCGCATAAGGCTCGCGCGTTTCGTATTTTTTTAAGTAGTGAATGCCGGCGGCCTGCGCAGAAACTGCTGATTTCAAGCCCAACCCGACGTGACCGTCCCGGGCGGCCGAATGATCGTAAGCCGACCTCCTTCCCGGAATCCAGGTCGTCATCGGGGACTGACCCGAACCGTGTTCGACCTTAGGCCAGACCGACGGGCTTCGGATTTTTTTCGCACGACAATTAAGAGAATTTAGCATGGTTGCCCGACCCACAATCGAGTTGCTATTCACGAACGAGCTGGACTCGGTATGCAATTGACCCACCATCGAACACAGGCTTCAGGCGGTACGGGGCTTACATTCCCAAAGCTTGAGTGCTGGAATGCCATGACCAAAGTAGCGACCGTTGCGGCGAACGTCGGTAAAAGACGCATACTTTGCCGGATATCCTTGGGGATCTTGAGAGATAAATTCGGTGCCTCGGAACAAGATCCCATGCGCTCGGTGGCCGAGCATCGAACAGCGATCCAGGAAGCGGCGAGAACCCTCATTGAGAACGAGCGCTATGAAGCGGATGGTTCCATTCTCATCCGGGCATGCGACCTCTAAATACGGTGACACTTGGAACCCGCCCGGTTTCGATGCACAGGGTCATTCCTGATCGCCTTGTTTGATTCCTTCGGGAAGCGCATCGTCTTTTGGAGCGGCTCGCGGGACAAACAACCGCGAAAACAAAAGCCCCAATTCGAACAACATCCACATCGGCACCGCAAGCAAGGTCTGTGAGATCACGTCGGGCGGCGTCAAAAATGCCCCGATCACGAATGCGGCGACGATGACATAGGGCCTTTTTTCCGCGAGCCCCCGGGGGGTCACGAGTCCGACCCAGACCAGCAGGATGGTCGCGATCGGCACTTGAAACGAAACCCCGAAGGCGAAAAACAGCGCCAGCACGAAATCCAGATAACTGGTAATGTCGGTCATGACTTCCACGCCTTCCGGTGCCGCCGCGGTTAGAAAGCCGAAAACCAGCGGAAACAGGACAAAATAGGCGAAGGCGATTCCAAGATAAAATAACAGGGTGCTGGCCAGCAATAAGGGCAGAATGAACTTTTTCTCGTGGCGGTACAATCCCGGCGCCACGAAGGCCCAGACCTGGTACAGGATCAACGGGACCGATATGAAAATCGCGACGAACAGCGCGAGTTTGAAGGGTGTAAAAAACGGCGAAGCGACGTCGATTGCGATCATCGACGCGCTGGGGGGCAGGTGTGCGGTCAACGGCCCGGCCAGGTATGCATAGATCTGGTTGGCAAACGGGGCCAATCCCATAAACACCAGCAGAACTCCGACGATAATCTTTAATATTCGCGAACGGAGTTCAACCAGATGGGAGATCAGCGGTTGTTCGACGCCGGCATCGGAAGGACCCTTGGATTTTCCCATCGACCGATCAGTCCGCGTCCACAGGCTTGTTGCCGGAATCCATACCGGCCTGCGATGTCCGGCGTCGCGATTGATCGACCCGGAGCGGCTCTTCGAGCACTTTCGATGAATCGTCGAGCAGCTTCTGGATTTCGGCAACCGGTGAATTCTTGCTCAGGCTACGGCGCAGATCCTCCGCGTACAGTTCTTCCTTGAATTCCTCTTTGACCGATGCGATGGTCCTGCGCGCTTTTCCGAGCCAGAAGCCGGCGACCCGAACGAATCCCGGGAGGCGCTCCGGGCCGATCACGATCAGTCCGACGACGCCGATCAGGACCAATTCCCAAAACCCGACCTCAAACATCTGTTTTCCCGCAATCTTTCAGGATCATAGTGCGTTAGAGCACCTCCTCTCGCTAAACCTTGTCCCGATCATCGGACGTGCTTTCGACGTCAATGATGCGACCGCTTTCCTTTTCGATTTTTCCGGCGGAATCGGGGGGTTCTTTTTCACCGTCGCTGATCGCATTGCGAAAGCCTTTGATCGCGGCCCCGAGGTCGGATCCGAGATTCCGCATTCGTTTCGTTCCGAACAATAACAGAACGATGACCAGCACGACGAGCAACTTCCAGATGCTTGGCCCCATGATTTTTCTCCTCGCTGATGACAAAATTAAAACGGATCGCTATCTTTGTCAGACAATCGATTCCGGGCACAAGTTTTGCGCTCCGGGTGAAAAGGATTTTTATTTGTTTCTCAAAGCTTTTTCTTCCAGACCGGATACACCGAAGCGCCGGCCAAGCTCTTCCAGAACATCGTTCGGTCCAAGATCCACATAAGCCAGCAACACCATCGTATGGAACCACAGATCGGCGGTCTCATGCACGATCTGAGCTCGGTCCCCCTGCTTGCCCGCAATTACGGTTTCGGTCGCTTCCTCGCCGATTTTTTTGAGTATGCCATCCAAACCCGCGGCATACAAACCCGCGACATAGGAACTGTCCGGATCGGCTTGTTTCCGTTGTTCCAGTATCCCTGCAAGCTCGTCCAGTATCCGGCTCATGAACGCCGCCGGTAAATCAAATCGGGACTTTTGATGACCGGATCGACTTCCTGCCACCCGCCGTCCGTCAATTTCCGGAAAAAACAGTGATGGCGCCCGGTATGGCAGGCGATCCCGCCGATTTGTTCGACGCGCATCAAAAGCACATCTTCATCACAATCGAGGCGAATTTCCATGACCTTTTGCCGATGCCCGGACTCTTCGCCTTTGCGCCAGAAACGTTTTCTCGAACGCGACCAATAGACTGCAAATCCTTCCCGAACGGTCAATTCCAATGACTCCCGGTTCATCCAGGCCAGCATCAACACCTGCCCGCTTCCGGATTCCTGCGCGATCACCGGCACCAAGCCTTCGCTGTTCCAGCGGATTTCATCGAGCCACGACATGCTCATGCGAGGCGCACCTCGATTCCCTTGCTCAGCAGACAGCGCTTGGCGTCTTCGATGCTGTACTCGGCGAAGTGAAAGATACTCGCGGCCAGCACCGCGTCCGCCTTGCCTTGGATGATGCCGTCCGCGAGATGATCCAGATTGCCGACCCCGCCCGATGCGATGACCGGCACCGAAACCGCTTCGCTGACCGCGCGGGTCAATTCCAGATCGAAACCTTCGCGGGTACCGTCACGATCCATGCTGGTCAGGAGAATTTCGCCGGCGCCGTAGTCAACCATTTTTTTTGCCCATTCGAGCGCGTCGAGCCCGGTACCTCTGCGTCCACCGTGTGTGAAGATCTCCCAATGCAACGCTTCGGAGCCGTTGCCGGTCCGTTTCGCGTCGATCGCGACCACGATGCATTGCGAGCCGAAGCGCTCCGCGGCGCGGCGCACAAAGTCCGGATCGGATACCGCGGCCGTGTTGATCCCGACTTTATCGGCTCCGGCATTCAACATCCTGCGAATATCTTCGAGATTCCGGATTCCCCCGCCCACGGTCAGGGGAATGAATACTTGGCCGGCCACTTGCTCCACGACAGAAACCATGGTCTGCCGGTCTTCCGAGCTGGCCGTGATATCGAGAAAGGTGATCTCATCCGCACCTTCCCGGTCATAACGGCGCGCGACCTCGACCGGGTTTCCGGCATCACGTATATCGACAAACTTCACGCCCTTGACGACCCGCCCATGATCCACGTCCAGGCAAGGTATGATTCGTTTGGCAAGGCTCACGAGATTTCAGATCCGGTCGATATTCAATTTAAAAATCAAGCACTGCCGTTGAACGAATCGGCGAGCTTCAGAGCTTCCGGAAAATCCAGAGTCCCTTCGTAAATCGCGCGACCGGTGATGGCCCCGATCACACCATCCTCAACCACCTGTCCCAAGGCCCGGATATCGTCGAGATTGCGGATGCCTCCGGAAGCGATGACCGGTATGTGGATCGCCCGGGCCAGCTTGGCGGTCGCTTCGATGTTGATCCCGGCCATCATACCGTCTCTCGAAATATCCGTATAGATGATCGCTTCGACTCCGTCTTCCTCGAATTTCTGCGCAAGATCGACCACATCATGCCGCGACAATTTGGACCAGCCGTCGATTGCGACTTTTCCGTCCCTGGCATCCAGTCCGATAATGATATGTCCCGGAAATTCGGCACCGATATCGCTCACGAAATGGGGTTCTGAAACCGCTTTGGTGCCGATGATCACGAAACGGACTCCGGCATTCAGATACTCCTGAATCGTGTCCTCATCGCGGATTCCGCCTCCGACCTGCACCGGAATTTCCGGATGGGCTGCGGTGATCGCATGAATGATCTCGGCGTTTCTGGGTCTTCCAGCCATTGCCCCGTCGAGATCCACCAGATGGAGGCGTTTGGCCCCGGCATTCACCCACCTGCCCGCCATCGCGACAGGATCTTCCGAAAATACCGTGTCTTCATCCATGCGTCCTTGACGCAATCGTACGCATTTACCTTCCTTCAAATCGATCGCTGGTATCAATAACATGGTTTTACTCTCGGATTATTCCTTTTGTGGCGTTGTGGCGCAAACGAGTTCAGGAACGACCGTCCCATACACTGAAGTTCCGCAATAACTTCAGACCCATGGTCTGACTTTTCTCGGGATGAAACTGGACCGCGAAAAGATTGTCTCGCGCCAACGCGCAGGTGAACGGTCCTGGGTAATCGGCGGTCGCCGCGATACAGGCACGATCGGTGGTCTCGGCATGATAACTGTGCACGAAGTAAAATCGACTGTTCTGGGGAATTCCGGACCACAGCGGGTGAGCACGCGTTTGCAGTACGGCATTCCATCCCATATGGGGAATCTTGAGCGGGCTCCCATCGGCTCCGAGCGAATTCTCGAAGCGCACCACGGAGCCTCTGAACAAGCCCAGGCACTCGACCTCGCCGGATTCCCGGCTCGATTCCAAGAGAGCTTGCAGGCCAAGACAAATCCCGAGAAAGGGTTTCTTTTTCGAGACATTTTGAATCACCTCGATCAGATTGAGATGCTTCAAATGCTCCATGCAATCCCGAATCGCGCCTACTCCCGGAAAAACCACCCGGTCCGCGTGCCGGATCGTGTCCGGATCGGCGCTGACCAGAATGGTGCTTTCGGGCGAGACGAATTGGAGGGCCTTGGCGATCGAATGGAGGTTGCCCATCCCGTAGTCAATAACGGCAACAGAAGACATAAAGAGCTGAAAGCCTTTTTGGAAATTCCGCTTCGATCGATGCATCCGCCGGATGCGCTGTTATCACTCAGTAGTTGTGGTTGCTTCGGTTCCAGGTTTGAGCACCGGGCACTCGGCTGCAGCGCTTTGTTCTGTCTTACAAACTACCTTTGGTCGAGGGGATGATTTCCCGCATGGCCGGATCCGGACTGCAGGCCATTCGAATGGCCCGGCCGAAGGCCTTGAAAATAGTCTCCGCGACGTGGTGTGCATTAGAGCCTTTCATGTTGTCAATATGCAGGGTCACCCTGGCATGGTTTACAAATCCCCTGAAAAACTCCAACAACAAATCGACGTCGAAATCGCCGATCCGCGCTCTCGGGAATTTCACGTCATACGATAACCCCGGGCGTCCGGAAAAATCAATCACTACGCGGGATAATGCCTCGTCCAACGGAACATAGGCATGACCGTAGCGAAAAATGCCTTTCTTGTCGCCCAAAGCTTGAGATACCGCCTGCCCGAGCGTGATGCCGATATCCTCGACCGTGTGGTGAGCGTCGATATGCAGGTCACCCTTGGCGCGGATTGCGATATCCAGCATTCCATGACGCGCAACCTGATCCAGCATATGCTCGAGAAAAGGAAGTCCCGTGTCAAACGAAGAACTTCCGGATCCATCGAGGTTGATGCGAACCTTGATTTGCGTTTCCAGCGTGTTCCTTTCTACTTCGACTTTGCGATCGGTCATGAGGGGTTATTATATACTCATCGCGCAGTAAAATTCGGCCCATCGATTCCTTCACAGTCCCGGAGAAGGAGAAGCAGGAGGAGGAGATTTGAAGAACCGAATTTCGAGCTACGGGTACTACCTTTGCATTTCCGCATCAAGCAGTCGCCGAGCGCATTGCGCGTTTCCGTTCATGTTCCAGCAGTAATTTCTTGCGGATCCGGATTGATTTCGGCGTGACCTCGACCAACTCATCGTCATCGATGAACTCCAGCGCCTGTTCCAGGCTGAAGGACTGAACCG
>JAKEEL010000208.1 GCA_022616595.1 Methylococcaceae bacterium | reverse complement strand
CGGGCGTGCAGCAATTCGGCCAACAGCGCGGAACGCTTGCGCGCGACGAGGTGACGGCGGGCTTTCTGCATGGTGGGGTTGACGGAAGCTTTTCCTTCCAGATTCAATAGGCCCTCGGCTACCGGCGGATATACGTAATCGGTTTCGGCTTCCGCCACCGTGACAGGGCCATCGTTGTCGGAACGCAGTTTTTCCAGTTCCTGCAGGGTTTCGTCGCGGAGGCGGTCGAACTCTTGGGCACGTCGCTTAAGGTTGGCAATGGTTTCACGACCGGGATGTTTCAGTTCGTCCTGCTCCACCAGTTGACTGGTTTCCACGTCGTCGAGAGCGGCGCTGATTTGTCTTTCCAGCCAGGCATATTCCTCCCCTAGGCGTTTGGACGATTCGGCGGCAGCGGTCTTCAAGCGCTCTGCCAATGCCCGCAGGTTCCAGCCCAAGTGATATTCCCGTTCCTCACCCATCTGTAACGCACAGTTGTTGAGACCGATTATGCCCATTACGGCATGGCAGGGATGGGCGGCGTCACGAACGAGATAGAGTAATTGGCGTCCCGGTGTTGAGAATTGCGGAATAGACCAAGTGTAACGGAAATAGCGCCAGATTTCTCGCAATGAGTGTCCGGTATAGTTGTCCATACCATCCGGGGTAACCAGTTGAAGATAGGGACGGACGGCATTCGCCAGCCGATCATCATTCGCATTGTGTGATTGACGGGCCAACATCAGTCTCGCATGGATCTCTGCGCCTTCGGCAATCAGCAGGGTAACC
Source organism: Methylococcaceae bacterium (assembly GCA_022616595.1). Lineage (GTDB taxonomy): Bacteria > Pseudomonadota > Gammaproteobacteria > Methylococcales > UBA1147 > UBA1147. Next base: position 12,800 of record JAKEEL010000208.1, on the reverse strand, counting down.
GGTTTTTTTCCGCTTTTTGCAGAAGGATCCTCCAAGCGTCTCACAAACTCCCTGACTGCCGGGCTGCCCAGTTGATCCTGTACGGTAGGTTCGAAAAAAAGACGGGTCTGTCGCTTTTCAGCGAGTATTTTTTCCGGAGTCAGTCCTTGGAGTCTAGGTGGCTCCGAAATCAGTTCGATACCGTAACCTTGTTCGCGTATTTCCCAGCCCAGCCTCACCAAATCCAGCAACACCCGCGTGGAGGCTTCGTAAGCCAACGCCTGGCTGTTGTCCATGGTTTGAGTTTTTAACCAGTGTAATTCTTCATTCAGGATCGTGTGCAGATCATCGGGATTGCGCCGGCGTACGCGAATCAGAGTTTGTGCGAGAGCGAGAAACCGCTCTGCAGCAATGCCCTCTAATGGCGGATTTATAAGGACAATCATTGGGTCGGTAACATATGGAATCGATGGGCATTTTAGCGCATATGGCACAAACGCGCTGAAGGTTCGGGTAGACGAACACCGTTAGGGCGATAGGCCCTTAGCTCTTCTTACCGTTTTTGCCTTACGAGAGGGGAATAAAGGACACTGTTTCATGATTTGTAGCCGACCGCTTAAAATCCCTGGAGCAGAATTGCACGCATGTGGCATGGGATGTTCAAATCTTTCCCAATCAGGTAATCAGGTAATCAGGTAGAAGAGTCATAAATCCGTCGCAACGTCTCGTGGTAAGCGCTTCGGTCCGGAAGTAATGCCGGGACGACTCGCAGTGCGCATATTCCTTTATCGAAACCTCAAGCAAATCCCGGATGCGGCTTGGGGTCGTGCTCCGATTTGTTCCGGACCGATCCGTTAAAAGCACGTGATGGTTTCGGGCGCATGAGTCATCAACCAGGATTTGCGCCTTGAGCCACCCGGGACGCGCGACCGAAGAGGCCAAGCGTTGCATGAATTCACGCGGGGATAGCACGATATGGGTAGTTCCGTCCGGGTACGGACTCTATGATGAGCAGCAAGACATCGCCTGCGCGGTTACGTTCGAGCCGGGGAATGGCAATTGCCGGACGCGTGATGTAACGACACGGGTAATCGAGTGGATTGCGTTGCCCGGCGGCGCAGCGGACGTCGGCATGCGAGCTGAAGCCGTGTTCGTTGGCACACAGATCGGCAGTAGGCTGCAGCGGCGACAGAACCGTATCGGTCTCGGCCAAGTAGGTCAAACATTGCTCTTCGCCCGGTTGTTCATAACGGGACTCTGATTTTTTCCGAAAAAGTTTGGTACACTATGCCATCGGTGTTTCATTGAACTATGGCAGAAAAACTTTATATCCAGACTTTTGGATGTCAGATGAACGAGTACGATTCCGGTAAGATGCGGGACGTACTCAAAGTCTCCCACGGCCTGGAAACCGTCGAAACACCCGAGCAGGCCGATGTGCTTTTATTGAATACCTGCTCGATCCGTGAAAAAGCCCAGGAAAAAGTGTTTTCGCAGCTCGGCCGGTGGCGGCAACTGAAAAATAAACGACCGGGTTTGATCATCGGCGTGGGCGGGTGTGTCGCGAGTCAGGAAGGCGAATCGATCCGGAGCCGCGCGCCTTATGTCGACATTGTTTTCGGCCCGCAGACCCTGCATCGTTTGCCGGAACTCCTGAATGAAGCACGGCGCAAGAAGACATCGGTGATCGATATCTCCTTTCCGGAAATCGAGAAATTCGATGCGCTGCCGGAGCCTTGCGCCGAAGGCCCGAAAGCCTTCATATCGGTGATGGAGGGCTGCAGCAAATACTGCACCTTCTGCGTGGTGCCCTATACGCGGGGCGAGGAAATCAGCCGGCCGCTCGACGACGTGATCCGCGAGATCACCATTCTGGCCGGGCAGGGCGTGCGTGAGGTCAATCTGCTCGGGCAGAATGTGAATGCGTACCGCGGAGTGATGTCGGATGGCGATTGCGCCGATTTTGCGCTGCTCTTGAATTATGTCGCGTTGATCGAGGGAATCGAGCGGATCCGTTTCACGACCTCGCACCCGATCGAATTCACCGACAGCTTGATCGAGGCCTATGCCGAAATTCCGGAACTCGTGAACCACTTGCATCTGCCGGTTCAAAGCGGCAGCAACAAGATCCTGGCCCGCATGAAGCGCGGCCACACCCGCGAGGATTACATCGAAAAAATCGACAAATTGCGAAAAGTAAGGCCCGGCATCAGTCTTTCATCGGACTTCATCGTCGGCTTCCCCGGGGAAAGCGAGGATGATTTCGCGGACACACTGGGTCTGATCGAAGCGATCGGCTTCGATCATTCTTTCAGCTTTATTTACAGCCCGAGACCCGGCACTCCGGCGGCCGGCTATGAAGACTCGGTTTCCACCGAAACCAAGAAAGCGCGCCTCACCCGCCTTCAGGACTTGATCGGCAGGGCGGCCGCGGCCATTTCCGAGAATATGGTCGGGTCGCTTCAGAGCGTATTGATCGAGGGTGTTTCGAAAAAGGATTCGCTGGAGGCCTGCGGGCGGACCGAAAACAACCGCGTGGTCAATTTCATAGCACCGCAGCAATTGATCGGTCAATTCGTCGATGTGGTCATCACAGAGGCTCTGCCGAATTCCCTGCGCGGACGGCTGGTGCCGGATTCGATCCATTTTCCCCGCGAGCCGCGCCTGAAAAATTTTGGCGTTGCCTGAATTGAGCATTCCCTCGGAATCCCAGGAACTGACCCTCGAGCCCGCAGATAACTCCCGGCTGGCGAATTTGTGCGGGCAGTTCGATGAACATCTGCGCCAGATCGAAAACCGCCTCGGGGTCGAGATCTCTTCGCGCGGCAACCGCTTCCAGATTGTTGGATCCAGCAAGCCGGTGCGCGCGGCGCGCGAGGTGATCAAATCGCTTTTCGATACCGCCGCGACCGAAGCGATCACTCCGGAACAGGTGCATCTCTCGATGCAGGATTCATCGATCGATGCGATGCTCTGCGAAACCCAAGGCGATCGGGGCGAAGCGATCAAAATCGAGACGCGCCGCGGGACGATCAAGGGGCGCGGTCCGAATCAGGAGCACTACCTCAGAAATATCGCGAGCCAGGATGTGAACTTCGGCATCGGACCCGCCGGAACCGGAAAAACCTATCTCGCGGTGGCCTGCGCGGTCGCGGCTCTCGAACAGGACCGGGTGAAACGTCTTATTCTCGCGAGGCCGGCCGTGGAAGCCGGTGAAAAACTCGGTTTCCTGCCCGGCGATCTGGCTCAGAAAATCGATCCCTACCTGCGCCCGCTGTACGACGCACTTTACGAAATGCTGGGCTTCGAGCGCGTCGTCAAGCTCATCGAGCGGAATGTGATCGAAGTGGCGCCCCTGGCTTTCATGCGCGGCAGGACCTTGAACGATTCGTTCATCATTCTCGATGAGGCGCAGAATACCACGCCGGAACAGATCAAGATGTTCCTGACCCGGGTCGGCTTCGGTTCCAAGGCGGTGATCACGGGAGACATTACGCAGGTCGACCTTCCGCGCGAAAAGCCGTCCGGGCTGCGCCATGTACTGAAAATCCTCAAAGACGTTGAAGGAGTCAGTTTCACCTTTTTCGATACCCGGGATGTGGTCAGGCATCCCTTGGTACAGCGTATCGTTTCAGCCTACGAGGCCCACGAGCGCACCGCCCGAAATCCGAAATGAACCGCGTGGAAATTCAGCGGGCCTGCGAGGGTCCGGGGATACCCGATTCCGAGCAGTTTCTCAGATGGGCGACAGCCGTGCTCGAACACCGGGTCCGGAAGACCGAATCGGTGATCCGCTTGGTCGATGCCAAGGAGAGCGCGGCGTTGAACCGGGATTACCGCAAGCAGGACGGGCCGACCAATGTATTGAGTTTTACCTATGGTCCCATAGGAGACCTGCCGATGAAACTTTTGGGCGATGTCGTGATCTGCGCCCCGCTCGTGGCGGCCGAGGCCGCGGCACAGCAGAAAGATCCGGAAGCGCATTGGGCGCACATGGTGGTGCACGGCCTGTTGCATCTGTTGGGCTACGACCACGTTCGGGATTCCGACGCCTCGCAGATGGAGTCGCTGGAGTTCGAAATTCTTTCCGGATTGGGTTATCCGGATCCCTACCGGGAGGCTGGGGAGCCGTGAGCAGAAATGGTCTGGAGGAACACGGCGGTGGTCGTTCCTGGATCGATCGAATCAGTCATTTTCTGACCGGTGAACCGCAGGACCGCGAAGATCTGATCGAAGTGCTGAACGAAGCCAGAGAGCGGCACTTGATCGACAGCGAAGCGCTCGCGATGATCGAAGGCGTGCTTCAGGTATCGGAGATGCGGGTTCGGGATATCATGGTGCCGCGGGTACAGATGGTGGTCGTGCCGAAGGACGCCGAGCTGGAGACCATATTTCCCTTGGTCACCGAGTCCGGGCATTCGCGTTTTCCGGTAATCGGCGACGACAAGAGCGAAGTCGTCGGCGTGCTGATGGCCAAGGATCTTCTAAAAAAAATGCGTGAGGATTCGGGCTTGCTGGTGCAGGATATTTTGTGTCCCGCGCGCTTCGTCCCCGAAAGCAAGCGATTGAATGTGCTGCTGAAAGAGTTCCGGGAACACCGCAGCCATATGGCGATCGTGGTGGATGAATACGGCAATGCCGCGGGACTCGTGACCATCGAGGACGTACTCGAGCAGATCGTCGGCGAAATCGAAGACGAGCACGATTTCGTGGAAGAAGAATATATCTTTCAACGCAGTGAACATGACTATCGGCTCAAGGCATTGATGCCGCTGGATGACTTCAATGATTACTTCGGCACCGATTTCCGTTCCGAGGAATTCGACACGGTGGGCGGGCTGGTGCTTCATCATATGGGCCATGTTCCCGAGCGCGGCGAGAAAGTCACGCTCGGACGCTTCCAGTTCACGGTACTGCGCGCCGACACGCGAAGGGTTCATCTGCTGGGTTTGCAGGTGAATAAAGACTTCGACGAAGAGCAAACCATGCAAGGCTTTGCCGGCTGACGTCTCGAACCGGCGAAGCGAAGCCGGCAGGGGCGTTTTGTCCTGGAATGTCCGCTTCGACCCAAAAAAGCTCCTTTTGAAGGACGTCGCGGCACTGGCTGCGGGATGTTCGTTTCCCTTTGCCTTTGCTCCCTTTCAGATCGCGCCGCTCGCCTATCTTTCACTCGCGATTCTTTTCTTGGGCTGGAAAGACGCCGGACCCGGCCGGGCTTCCCTGCGCGGCCTATTATTCGGATTGGGTCAGTTTGCGGTCGGGGTTCATTGGATCTATGTCTGTCTGCATGACTATGCCGGTTCGACCGATCTCGCAGCCTTCATCATCTGCGCGTCCGCGGTAGTCTTTCTGGCTGGATTTCCGGCGTTGGCAGGTCTTCTCGCGGCCCTGCTCGCCCCGAATCACGCGGCAGGCAAATGGCTGCTGGTCTATCCCGGCTGCTGGATTTTATCGGAATGGCTGCGCGCCTGGCTCGAATTTCCGGGATTTCCGTGGCTGCAGGTCGGATACAGCCAAGTGGACGCGATCCCCGCAGCCCTGGCTCCGGTGCTCGGGGTATACGGAGTCGGATTTTTCTCGGCCTTCAGTACCGGGGCTTTATTGTACAGTCTGCAACCGGCCTGTGCCGGGCGCAAAGCGGTGCTGATCTCATTGGGCCTCGTCTGGAGCATCACGGCGCTGTTGCAACAGCATCCGTGGACCAGCCCTGCCGGCCGCCCTTTGCAAGTGGCCCTGCTCCAGGGAAATATCGTCCAACAGTTGAAATGGCGGCCGGAAGTCAAACGGCAAGCCCTGCGCTGGTATATCGAGTCGAGCCGCAATCATTGGGGCAGGGACCTGATCGTCTGGCCCGAAACCGCGGTACCGATCAGTGATCATCGACTGACCGGATTGCTGGAAGATCTCGAGACGGAGGCGGTCCAGTACGGTTCGGACCTGTTGATCGGACTGCCGGTCTACGATCCCGAAAAACGGCGCAGCTACAATGGAATCGTTACTCTGGGAGCCGAACGGGGCCGATACGCGAAAAGGCACCTGGTTCCATTCGGGGAGTATCTCCCGTTCCAGCTCGTATCGGGATTCGTCACGCGATACATGGACTTCAAAATGGTCGGATTCAGTCCCGGAGAAACACGGCAGCCGCCCATCAAGGCGGCCGGAATTCCGCTGGCCCCTTCGATCTGCTATGAAGACGTGTTCGGTCAGGAAATGCTCGCGGCAATGCCGGATGCATTATACCTGGTCAACATCACCAATGACGCTTGGTTCGGTCGCAGCATCGCGCTCGGCCAGAATCTGCAAATGGCCCGGATGCGCTCACTCGAAACCGGACGCTATCTGATCCGCGCCGCAAATACCGGCCTGACCGCGATCGTTTCGCCGTTCGGCGACATCATCAGGATGGCCCCGCCCTTTGAAGCGACCACGCTGACCGGAGAAATACAACCCATGCAAGGCATCACGCCGTATATGTTGGTCGGGGATTACTTGATATTGATAGGCATATCATTTGCCTTGCTGGTCGTTTCCCTATAGTGGATCCCATTGTCAAGACCAAAAACACCCGAAATTAAGATAGAAGCCGTTTTACTAAATTCCGCCTCTTGCAGTGCTTCCTGCTGCGCTTGACGGCCGTTGAAAACCCCGGGTAACGCTTCCAGCAATTGCTTCTTCCCGTTGTTGATCTGGCTCACATGTACCCCGAATTCCGAGGCCAAATCGTTAATCGTCTTCTGGCCTTGTAATCTTTTGTAAATCGATTTCTCTTCATGGTTCCCCTCCTAAATTATCAGTGCGTCTATCTTCAGCCACTGTCTCATTTTCGGCGTCCACTTTACATGGCCCAGGTAGTAGGATTGGGTGCTCGGAAGATTTGCAGCCCGCATGGCAGACTTTGCATCGAAGCGAGCATCCGTATAATGGTTCCCTGTTCAATCCATTAAATTCACCCGACACGGCAACTACAAAGACGGATCGTCCAAAGTCATGAAGAGTCCTTTTGGATCTTGGAGTCGCCCTGCGTATTTTCATTTGCGGCATTCCGGCAGCGATTTCGCCGCCGCATTCGTGGTTTTTCTGGTAGCGGTTCCATTATGCTTGGGCATTGCCCTGGCTTCCGGCGCGCCACTGGTGTCCGGATTGATCGCGGGTATCGTGGGTGGAATCGTGGTCGGTACCCTGAGCGGCTCGGCCTTCGGCATCAGCGGGCCGGCCGCGGGTCTTGCGGTGATCGTTCTCGGCGCGATCAACGATCTGGGATTTAAGGCTTTCCTTCTGGCAACCGTGCTGGCCGGATGCCTGCAGTTCGTCCTGGGGATCTGCCGCGCCGGTGTGATCGGAACTTATTTTCCCTCGGCCGTGATCAGCGGCATGCTGTCGGGGATCGGGATCATTCTGTTCCTGAAGCAAATTCCGCATGCGCTCGGATATGACCTGGACTACCTGGGCGACCTGTCCTTCGTGCAGAAAGACAGCCACACGACTTTCTCGGAACTCTGGCACATGACCGAGTTCATCGCACCGGGTGCATTGATCATTTCAATCACGAGCCTCGCCATTTTGATCGTGTGGGAACGTTCCCGGATCAAGGGTTCACGGATTGCGCAACTCGTGCACGGGGCGGTCATCGCGGTTCCGGCCGGTACTTGCATCAATCTGTACTTTTCATCCGTCGCTCCGGACCTCGCGCTAACCGGGAAACAACTGGTCTCGATTCCGATCAGTCAAAATCCGATGGATCTGTTCGGTCATACCGAATTTCCGGACTTTTCCCGGCTCAATGACCTCCAAGTTTATTTTACGGCCGTGATCCTCGCGGTGGTGGCCAGTGTGGAAAGTCTGTTGAGCGTTGACGGTACCGACAAACTCGACCCCACCAAGCGCAACACCCCGAAGAATCGGGAACTCTGTGCCCAGGGGGCGGGGAATATCTGTTCCGGCCTGCTCGGCGGGCTTCCGGTTGCTCAGGTGATTCTGAGGAGCTCGATCAATTTGCAGGCAGGCGCGACAACCAAAGCCGCCGCGGTCTTGCAGGGTTTGTTGATCCTGGGCGCGGTATTGGTGTTCGCCCGCTTCATCAACCTGATCCCGCTGGCCAGTCTCGCCGCGGTTCTACTGGTGGTCGCCTACCGGCTGGCCGCACCCGGGCAGTTCAGGCAAATGTACAACACCGGCAAGTATCATTTCATTCCGTTCATTGTCACGGTTTTCGGGCTCGTATTGACCGATCTGTTTACCGGGATAACCATCGGCCTTGTGGCCGCGCTGTTTTTTATACTGCTGGAACATCACAAATCGTCGTTCGTTCTGCACACGGAACAGGAACGCAATAAATCCATCCTGCACCTGATGCACCATGTGTCCTTCTTGAACAAGGCGGAGATCGCCGAGCTGTTGAAAAAGATTCCGCGGAATTCCGAACTGGTACTCGATGCCACTCAGTGTTCGTTCCTGGACTTTGATGTCTATGAATTGATCGATAATTTCAAAACTGAAGCCAGGCGCAAGAATATCATCCTGCGGCTGGAAAATTTCCGCGGTTACGGCGTATTGGAACCGGTCAAGAGGAGTCTGCCGCAAACCCGGGCCGACCAGCAGGCGCTCTCACCCGCCGACGTTCTCGAAATCCTGAAGGAAGGCAACCGGCGCTTCGTAAACAATCTGAAGTCCCACCGCAATATGCTGGAGCAGATCAACGAGTCGCGCGAGGATCAATTTCCGATGGCGATCATTCTGAGCTGCATCGATTCCCGCACCTCGGCCGAGTTGATATTCGACCAGGGACTCGGCGATATCTTCAGCGTGCGGGTGGCCGGGAATGTGATCAACGAAGACATCCTCGGCTGCATGGAATATGCATGCAAAGCCGCGGGCTCCAAGCTGATCGTGGTGCTGGGTCATTCCAATTGCGGTGCGGTGAAAGGCGCCTGCGCGGATCTCAGGATGGGTAATTTGAGCCACTTGCTCGACAAGATCAAACCAGCCATCGAAGTAATCCGATCCCGATATCCGGGCAATGACCACGCCGAACCCGAATTCGTACAGAGAGTAGCGGAACGTAACGTACTGGAATCCAAAGAGCAGATTCGCCAAAGGAGCTCGATCTTAAGAGATATGGAGGCCGAGGGCAGAATCGGGATCGTCGGGGCGATGTATCAGATCGAATCGGGGAATGTGGAATTTATGGATCACGCGTCAAAAAACCTGGAGGCCGTCCGAAAATAGACTACCCTGCCGCGGACAACCCGGACTGGCCCTTGGGGCGTTGATAGCGCCCGATTGCCATGCATTATCTCCATTTTAAGCTATTCTTTTCTAATGAATATCCCGTAAACCCGGAGCTATCGTACCCAGACTATCCCAGGCTATTCCGGACTACTCCATGCGACCCACAGGACAGTTGAAAAATCAAAACCGCCGACGTTATGAACGGTGGCCCGTGCGGATACCGGCAACCTTGCATTCCGAGCACTTGCCTTTTTCCGACTGCGAAATCAGGGATTATTGCGAAGGTGGCTTGTATCTGACTTTCGATTATCCCATCGACCCATCCAGAGCACCGATCGAATCGGTACCCTCGATTCTGGTCCGGTTTGACGCGACAATTCACGGGAAGCAAGAAACCATTCAGGCAAACGTGAAGCCTGTGCGTTTAACCGCGTCGGGTTTGGGTGTTCGGTTTGTCCAGCCTGGTGAAAAGGTATTGGACGCCCTTCAAAACCTGACAATTCCGGGCTCCGGAACTGCGTGCGCCAAGGCCATTCCCGCAACGGTCGGGCCGGGCCCGGTTCCAGCCTATGGGAAAGTCCAATTCGAAGAAGAAGTTCAAAGAACGGTGGCGCGGATTTTGAGGGAATTTTTCGAGACTATGGACCCGGCATTGCGCATTGCCGCCGAACGCGCTGACAGCAACCGCCTTGCGAGCATCTATCGGGATGCGGTCTCACAACTTACGGAAAAGCGTTCGTGTTTTGAGCGCTCCTATTCCCAATCGGTCCGGGCACAACTGTATCCCGGCCAGTCCCCCTGCGCGAATATTACCAAGCCGGCCGGCAACAAAGCCAATTTTGCCTTGGTCGATAAGGACGATTTTGAAGACTGGCTGATCCTGTCGGAAATCATCAACAAAGCCAATACCTCGCACGAAAACATACTTTCCGAAATTGACAAGAAAATTGCCGCGCTGAATGGCCATCCATCCGGTAATCGCTACCAATCGACCAGCCCGGCGGTGCTCTGCGAATTGTTCCGCGAACAACTGGATGAATACGGGCTCGATCATCGCGTCAAACAACATATTTACAAAATCTTCGGCAGGTCCCTGGAAAATCAACTCGGCAGTTTCTACCGCGTGCTCAACCAGCACTTGGAGCCAATCGGATTATCCGCCGCGCGGAATCATTCTGAATCGGTGGCGGAAAAAGTCCCGGCCTCGTCGGAAAACCGGACTCGCGTACCGTTGGCGGGAGCCGGTCCACAGACACGCAGGAAAGCGGGTCTGATCGATCGATTCAGGGCCTTTCACCGACTGTTGGTTTCCGAAGGAATGATCGGTCAGGAAAACACCCGGCCTTCAACCGATGCCGGCAACCCTGTTGCGCCAACTTCAATCGCCAAATGCAGTTCCAGTCAGATTTTGACGGTGTTGAGAAAACTGGCCGCAAGTCACGATGCCAATCGCGAGCCCATTATCGGTTTCCGGGAAATTGAATCCGAAATTCTTCGCGAGGTGGCTGATCCGCTCAGTCTCGCGGCTTCGAGTGCCGATGATCGGTTTTATATCGACTTCGCCGCAAGATTTTACGATACGTTGGCCAAACAGTCCGCTGATTTAGCGATCGCTGACTCGATCCTGCACAGACTGCGAGTCCCGTTCTTGAACCTCGCGGCGCGGGACCCGGATTTTCTCGACGATCGCGGGCACGCGGCGTGGCAGATTTTGGATTTGATCGGGCACTTGAACTCCTCGTTATACGGGTACGCTGAGTCGAAAGAAGGTGAAATTCGGCAAGCGCTCGATACGTTTATAGGTAGATTCAGCGCCAATTCCGATGCGAATCGGTTGAACCTGGAAACCATACGCGATGAGTTGAAAAATACCGTAACCGCGATGGACGTCCATAAGGCTCGGTCGGTGGAACGCATCCGGGAAATTTGCGCGGGCAGGCAACAGATCAAAAAGGCGAAAGTCACCGTGCAAGAACGGATCGATGATCGCATCGCCGGTAAACCCGTTCCGCAAACAGCGCTGTCCCTTCTGGACGGCGGCTGGGAGCAACTGCTCACGCTGTCGATATTACGCGGCGGCGCCGACAATGAATCATTCGAGTCGCGGCTTCAGTTATTCGACAGGGTGCTGAATTTGCTCAGCGAGCCTGCAAAACTGGAATCAGAACCGACCCGAGAGCTGCGGCACCTTCTGCATCGTATCGACGAAAACCTGTCGCTTGCCTGCGGTGATCTGTTTCAGCACAATGCGATCATGAATGATCTGGCCGCGCATCTACTCGGGGTAGGAGATCCCCCGGTTCGCACACCTGTGGTTATGGCGCTCGCCCCGGCCAGATCCCCGCAGCGGACGGAGCTTCAGAACCTCCCCTTCGATTTGCGCGATTTCGCGAATCAGGCAAAGGAGCTGAATGTTGACGATTGGTTGATGTTCAATCTGCACGACATGGACCGCCAACCGCTCAATCTGGTTTGGAAGGGCGAAGACCCGTGGCTGTTCGTATTTGTAAACCGCAAAGGTAAGAAAGTTATCGAATTATCGTTGCAAAGCCTCGCGACATTTCTCAAGCAGGAACGGGTATGGAAGATCGAAAGCCTGGATATCCCCTTGTCTGAACGTACTTTTTCCGCCATGCTGCAGGATATGCACGTCAAACTGATCCGTCGATCCACGCTCGACGAGCGTACCGGCCTGATCAATCGCAAGGGCTTTCAAAAACAACTGAAACAGGAATTCGCGGCTCTCCGGGACGAGCGACCCGGTCATTATGTTTGTATTTTCGAAATCGATCAGATCCACTGGATCAGCGGGGCTTGCGATGTCGATGCTGTAGATTCGGTACTCGGAATGGTGATTGATATGGTCAGGTCCACGCTCGGCGCTCACGATCTTTTGGCCCAGTTGGGCGACCAGAAGTTCGGAATCCTGTATAAATCCATTCCCGCCGATCGGACGACCGAGATCTGTGAAAATCTTCGCACGGCGATTACCAGTCTGACCTTTGATTGGAAGGAACACAGTTTTCCATTGGGGCTAAGCATTGGACTCGCGCCGTTTGTCAGACAAAGCCAGGGACTCTCGGCCGTTTTAGCCCACGCGGACAGAGCCTGCATGGCGGCAAAAAGTGCCGGGCACAACCAGATTCAAATCTACCTGGAAGATTCCGACGAACTCAGAATGCAGGACCGGATCTATCACTGGGCCGGGCGTATCCGCAAAGTGATCGAGCAAAACCGATTGCTTACGCGTGCTCAATTAATTGCGCCGATAAACCCCTCGGCAAAGACCCAGCCGCATTACGAAATATTGCTTGGGGTTCAGGACGAATCGGGCAACATGATCCCGCCGGCCGATTTTATTCAGGCCGCCGAATATTGCGGCCGCATATCGGAAATCGACCGTTGGGTGGTTAGCCATGTGTTCGAATGGATGGAATCCAACCCTGACAAGATGAAGACGATCGATGGCTTCTCGATTAATTTATCCGGCCACTCGATCGTTTCCGAAGACTTTTTGGAATTTACCAGGCAACAATTGACCTCCCGGAAAATAAACGCCGAAAAAATCACCTTCGAGGTCACGGAAACTGCGG
>JAKEEL010000207.1 GCA_022616595.1 Methylococcaceae bacterium | reverse complement strand
GGGTTGGTTTTCGACGCATCGAATCCCTTGCATTCCGCGCCGGTTTACCCGTACTTCCTGCCCGCTCAAGCCGCCCATGTGATCCGCACTTCGGTCCAGGTCGCCTGAGGACAATTTGTTATCATAACCAGAGTACAATCACGGAGAGCGAGAAAACGAAGGATTGTCTGCCCACGGCATGAATTGGAGGTAACCTGAATGGGTCTTTTGCAAGGCAGGCGGGCGTTGGTTTGTGGCAGCAGCCAGGGCATCGGGCGGGCGGTCGCGGAACAATTCGCAAGATCCGGAGCGGAGATCGTGCTGCTGGCCCGAGACGCTGGCAGGCTGGATGCGGTAGTGAAGCTATTGGACCGCGGCAATGATCAGAATCACCGATTCGTCCGCGCCGATTTTGCGGACCCCGATGCATTGAAACGAATACTGGCCGCACAATTGCCGGAAATCGGCGCGATTCAGATTCTGCTCAACAATACCGGGGGGCCGCCCGGTGGCCCGATCCGCGACGCAGGCACCGATGAATTTTTAGATGCCTTTTCCAAGCATCTGCTTTGCAATCAAATTCTGGTCCAGGCGGTCCTGGAGGGCATGAAGCGGGGAGGCTTCGGCCGTATCATCAATATCGTTTCGACTTCGGTCAAAGCGCCGATTCCGGGGCTCGGCGTGTCGAACACGGTGCGCGGCGCGGTTGCAAGCTGGGCCAAAACACTCGCCGGCGAACTCGGACCTTTCGGAATCACGGTCAACAACATTCTGCCGGGCTATACGGAGACCGCGAGATTGACCTCGATTATCGAGCGCAAGGCACAAGAAATGAACCGAACCCCGGCCGAGGTCGCCAAGCAGCTGATCGCATCGATCCCGCTCGGCCGGTTTGCAAGACCCGAAGAGATCGCGAACGCGGCGGAGTTTCTGGCATCGGACCGGGCATCGTATATCACCGGGGTCAATCTTCCGGTGGACGGCGGACGGCTCGACTGTTTGTGAAGGCGCGGCGATGGAAGTGATTCTGAATTACATCGGAGGAAAACTGGTTCCGCCAAGCAGCGGCCAGTTTATTGAAAACATCGAACCGGCAACCGGCCTGTGCTACTCGCAAGTCGCGGATTCCGCGGGGACGGATATCGAATGCGCGGTTACGGCCGCCGAACGGGCTTTCAAAAGCTGGTCGGAGCGTTCGATCGAAGAGCGGTCGGAAATACTGGGCGCGATCGCCGATTTGATTTCCGAAAACCTCGAGGAGCTGGCGCTGGCCGAATCGATCGACACAGGAAAACCGCTCAGCATCGCGAGACAGGTCGATATTCCGCGGGCTTCGATGAATTTTCGATTCTTCAGTACCGCGATCCGGCATTTTTTTTCCGAATCACATGCGAGCGGTCATCGGGCGTTGAACTACACCCTTCGCGTGCCGCTGGGCGTTGTCGCGTGCATCTCCCCGTGGAATCTACCTTTATATCTGTTCACCTGGAAAATCGCACCGGCCCTGGCGGCCGGCAATACCGTCGTGGCCAAGCCCTCGGAACTGGCCCCGATGACCGCCTTCCGGCTCGCAAAATTGTGCATCCAGGCCGGTTTGCCGCCCGGCGTGTTGAATATCGTGCACGGCTTCGGCGCCAAAGCCGGGCAATGTCTGGTCGAACACCCCGGAATCCAGGCCATTTCCTTCACCGGAGGAACCCGAACCGGCGCGCAAATCGCGAAAACCGCCGGTCCTTTCTTCAAGAAACTTTCTCTGGAACTCGGCGGCAAAAATCCGAACATCGTCTTCGCGGACTGCAATTTCGACAAGGCCCTCGATGCCACATTGCAATCCTCCTTTTTCAACCAAGGAGAAGTCTGCCTTTCCGGTTCTCGCATCTTCATCGAAGCCCCGTTGTACGAGCGCTTGCAAAATGAACTGGTCGCCAAAACCCGTGCACTGGAAACGGGTGACCCGATGTCCGGGCGCAGCAGCCTGGGGGCTTTGATTTCCAAGGAGCACATGAACAAGGTCTTGGCCTACATCGACTTGGCGCGCCGCGAGGGCGGAAAAATCTTGACCGGCGGAAATCGTCTTCAACCTGAAGGCCGCTGCCAGAACGGTTTTTTTGTCGAACCTACCGTGATCGAAGGACTGCCGGTCGACTGCCGAATAAACCAGGAAGAAATCTTCGGCCCCGTGGTGAGCTTGATCCCCTTCGAATCCGAGGACCAGGTAGTGGATTACGCGAATTCGACCAACTACGGTCTCGCGGCGTCGATTTGGAGCGAAAATGTGACCCGCTGTCACCGTCTCGCGGGCCGTATTCAATCCGGCATCATCTGGATCAACTGCTGGATGTTGCGGGATCTCAGAACGCCATTCGGGGGCATGAAACAGTCGGGTGTCGGGCGCGAAGGCGGGTTCGAAGCACTCAGGTTCTTCACCGAAGCCAAAAATGTCTGCATCGATCTGGGAGATCCCTAAGCATGTTCCATGATCGGGTGGATTCACAAAACGCGCCGGAGCCGGTGGGCCTCTACCCGCATGCGCGGCGTGCCGGCAACCTGCTGTTCCTGTCCGGAGTCGGTCCTCGAAAGCGCGGATCCACGGCGATACCGGGCGTGGAACTGGACGGCCGGGGCAACGTGTTGTCGTATGATATCGAAATGCAATGCCGCTCGGTGTTCGAAAATGTGCGCGCCATCCTTGAGGACGCCGGTTCGAGCTGGGAAGAACTGGTCGATGTGACGGTGTTCCTGATCGACATCGACCGGGATTTCTCGACTTACAACCAGGTCTATGCGGAATATTTCACCACCCATCAACCCTGCCGGACGACCGTCGAGGTCGCCAGATTGCCAACGCCGATCGCGATCGAACTCAAATGCATCGCGACCATTCGATGAGATCGAAGGAGCCGCCGTCATGCGGGAACTTAAAGCGTTCAATTTGAAAAACTGGATCGATGCGCATCGTGCCGTATTGAAGCCTCCGGTATGCAACAAACTGGTGTTCGAGGAGGCCGAATTCATTATCATGGTCGTCGGGGGGCCGAATGCCCGAAAGGATTACCACTACGACGAAGGCGAAGAGTTCTTCTACCAGATCGAAGGCGGCATGCTGTTGAAGATCATGCAGGATGGAAAACCACGCGAAATTCCGATCAACGAGGGGGATATCTTCCTGCTGCCGCCGAGGATTCCCCATTCACCGCAACGCTTCGCGAATACCGTCGGCCTGGTGATCGAGCGCAAACGTCTCGCGGATGAAAAGGACGGGCTGCTCTGGTACTGCGAAGAATGTTCGAATCTGTTGTACGAAGAATATTTCAAGCTCCGGAACATCGAGAACGACCTGCCTCCCGTATTCGACCGCTTTTACTCAAGCCTCGAGAACAGAACTTGCGGCCGCTGCGGATCGGTCATGGAACTTCCCGGCTGAGCGATGTTCAAGATCGACATACACAGCCATATCCTCCCGAGGAATTGGCCCGATCTGAACGAAAAATACGGTTACGGCGGATTTGTCCGGCTCGAACACCACCAAGCGGGATGCGCCAGAATGCTGAAAGACGGCAAGGTATTCCGGGAAATCCAGAGCAACGCCTGGGATCCCTCCATCCGCATCGAAGAATGCGATGCCACGGGCGTCGGCGTTCAGGTTCTTTCGACGGTCCCGGTCATGTTCTCGTATTGGGCAAAGCCTGCCGACACGCTCGATCTGTCACGCTTTGTGAATGACCATATCGCGGGGGTCGTCGCGGAACATCCGCGGCGCTTCATTGGCCTGGGCACCCTGCCGATGCAGGCGCCGGATCTCGCGGTTCGGGAATTGGAGCGCTGCGTGAACGAATTGAAACTCGCCGGCATCGAGATCGGCTCGAATATCAACGGCCGGAACCTCGATGACGCCCTGTTGACACCGGTTTTCGAAGCCGCCGAGGCGCTGAATGCGGCGATTTTCGTGCATCCCTGGGACATGCTGGGCCGCGAACGCATGAATAAATTCTGGCTGCCCTGGCTGGTCGGCATGCCGGCGGAGCTGTCCCTCGCGATCTGCTCGATGATCTTCGGCGGTGTGTTCGAGCGCTTCCCCCGGCTTCGCGTCGCCTTCGCCCACGGCGGAGGCGCATTTCCCGCAACTTTCGGGCGAATTCAGCATGGCTTCGAAGTCCGGCCGGACCTGTGCGCGACCGAAAACCCGATTGAACCGCGCCGCTATCTCGGCCGGTTCTATGTCGATTCCCTGGTGCACGATGAACGCGTACTGCGTTATCTGATCGAACTGATCGGGGCGGATGCGATCGCACTGGGCTCCGATTATCCCTTTCCGCTCGGCGAAGCCGTTCCGGGCGGCCTGATCGAGTCGATGGATTTGCCTGAAACCATCACAGCGCGGTTGCTGCACGGTACCGCGCTGAACTGGCTGAACCTAAGCGCCGAGCGCTTTCAGTGAGCAGCGTCAAAATCGAAATCGGAGATCATACTTTTCGCATCGACTGTCGAAAAGGATTCGACCTGTCGATTCCGATTGG
>JAKEEL010000206.1 GCA_022616595.1 Methylococcaceae bacterium | reverse complement strand
GAAAAATTGTCAAATATCAAAATCGGTGAGCGGGCATTAAACGCCATGTCGAGCGTAGAAGACTGTGAACGGCCCGCATTTTCAGTTCCTTTGTCCGAACGAACAGCTATACCAGCCCGGACAAGCAGAGGGTCGGACGTGTGAATTTCCAAAAAGCTAGCGATTGGTCGATAATATATAGTGACTTATGAACCGGTGGCTAACCAAAGTTGAGCGGGCTGGTGATGTGGGTAATCTTTTGTGTATGAACATCGATAACCGGGAGCTTTAAAAATGACCGACGTACAGGCAATGCTGGGGAATGAAGCGGACAAATTGCTGAATTATAAGTGTAATACGATTCCGAAGGACCTTCTTCATTTGCCCGGGGCCGACTTTGTCGATCGCGTGGTCGCACAGAAAAACCGGACGACGCGCGTGTTGGGTAGTTTGCAGTCGATGTTCAACCACGGCCGGCTTGCGGGCACCGGATACTTGTCGATCCTTCCGGTGGATCAGGGTATTGAACATACCGCGGGGGCCTCGTTTGCGCCGAATCCGCATTATTTCGACCCCGAGAACATCATCAAACTCGCGATCGAGGGAGGGTGTAACGCGGTCGCCTCGACACTCGGGGTACTCGGTTCGGTATGCCGTAAATACGCGCATAAGATCCCGTTCATCCTCAAAATCAACCATAGTGAATTACTGACCTATCCGCAGCAATACGATCAAACGCTGTTTGCAAGCGTCGAGCAGGCCTTCGACATGGGGGCGGTCGCGGTCGGCGCGACGATCTATTATGGTTCCGAAGAATCCCGGCGCCAGATCCAGGAAATCAGCGAGGCATTTTCCAGAGCCAATGAACTCGGCATGGCGACCGTGTTATGGGCTTATCTTCGTAATTCCGCGTTCAATAAGGACGGCACCGATTACCATGTCGCGGCGGACCTGACCGGTCAGGCCAATCACCTGGCCGCAACGATCGATGCCGATATCGTGAAGCAGAAGATGGCCGAGAACAACGGCGGCTTTACCGCGATCAAATTCGGCAAGACTCACCCGGCAATGTATGGCAAATTATGCGGCGATCATCCGATCGATCTGGTCCGCTATCAGGTGGCCAACTGCTATCTCGGGCGTGCCGGATTGATCAATTCGGGGGGTGCGTCTTCGGGCAGCGGCGACCTTGCCGAAGCGGTCCGTACCGCGGTAATCAACAAAAGAGCCGGAGGGATGGGACTGATTTCAGGACGCAAGGCCTTTCAGAAGTCGATGAGCGACGGGGTCGCATTGCTGAATGCGATTCAGGACGTATATCTTGCGTCCGCAATAACCGTCGCGTGATGGTTCCAGAAAGTTCCAAGCAAAGTGAAGCCGAACGCAGGAGGTATTTCCGCGTCAAGGATGAAATCATACTTTTCTTCAATGAAGCCACGCAGGTGGAAGCCGGAAATGCACAAGGATCGAAACACCCTGTGGTCGCGGCGTTCTCTCTAAGCTCCGCGCTGAATCAGCTCAAGGAAGAAAGTAGGATGCAGATGAAAATGCTGGAGAAACAAAATTCCGAACTGGTCTCCTGCCTGAAATCCCTCGATAAAAAAATCGACCTGATCGCGCAAGCGATATTGATCAGCGATCTGTCGCTTCCGAGTCAGCCCGCGCGAGAAGTGGACATCAGCGCCTCCGGGCTGGCATTTGCTTCGGAACGGGAAATTCAACCCGGAACGGTACTGGATCTGAAAATGATTTTGCCGCCTTCGCTGGTTGCGATCGCAACGCTTGGGCGCGTTGTGCATTGTAAAACCCGGACGGATCAATCCAAGACTGGATTCGAATTCAATGTCGGAGTCGATTTTACAGGTCTTGCAGATTACGATCGCGAATTGTTGGTCCGCCATATCTTCAAGAAACAAAAGATGGCTCTCAGGAATAAAAGTAAATCGCCTTCGTAACAGTTTCTGGTAGAGCTTAGCCGTAGTTTTTCGGCTTTGTATGGGCCGTTGAAGATACAGGCCGAATCCGAGGCAAAAAAGGACGCCAGCCTCATTTCCCTTTTATCCAGGCTTTGCGATTCAGAAAGAATACCGAACCCTTCAATCCCGGTTATAATGGCGTTCAGATGCCAGTTTAAACGACGACGCACGCGAATGACCGATGATGAATTAAAAGAAATCGTAGCGAGTCTGGCCGTCTCACAGAAAGAGACCGACCGCCAGCTCAAAGAAACCGACCGCCACCTCAAGGAAACTGACCGTCAACTGAAGGAAACCGGCCGCCAACTGGGCAGGCAGCTAAAAGAACTGGGCAAACAGATCGGAGGGTTGGGCGACAAGTTCGGAGGCTTCACCGAAGGCATGGCATTTCCGTCCATGAGCAAAATTCTGACCGAGCAATTCGGCATGGAAGTCATTACTCCTCGCGTGAAGGTCAAAAAAGGCGGAGATACTTTGGAACTGGATGTTTTGGCCTACGCCAACTCGGGTCGTAACGAAGCTTATATCGTGGAAGTGAAAAGCCATCTGCGGCCGGAAGGGATCGAACAATTACGAAGCATCCTCGGTCGCTTCAGACGGTTTTTTCCCGAGCACAACGATAAAAAGCTCTATGGCATGCTGGCGGTGGTCGACGCGCCCGACGATCTGCGTCAGGAAGCCTTGTCTCAGGGGATCTACATGGCCGGCATTCATGATGAGCAATTCGTGATCGAAACTCCGGACGGGTTTGTGGCCAAGAGCTGGTGAAATGCGCAGGTTGATTCCCTGGGATGCCGCTAAACGGCTCTTTCCGCTCTCCCGTCGGGATGGTCACGTGGACTATAGGCAGTAGAGTCATGCGGGAGCTATTCGCGAACCTGAAGCAGCATTAAAGCGTATAACACAACGTAACAAAATGCAGGATCACGCCAAGATTGGCTGGTACCCGGTGACGTTATCCCTTATTTAAGCTTCGATGCATCTATCAGTCTCCCGGAAAAACCT
>JAKEEL010000205.1 GCA_022616595.1 Methylococcaceae bacterium | reverse complement strand
GGCCATCCTCGATCTTGCGGCAAAACTCGATATTCTGAATTTTGCATCGAGCAGCGCAGCCGGTGATGCTTCTTTATTCAGGCCGTTGCGTTTCGCAATCGATAAAATTACCAAGATTCCCAATGACGGACTATTGCCGACTCGGAGCGAGATTCTCAGAGTCGACGGCACTCCTTGCTGTTCCTTTATAGAAACCGAACATCTCGACCATCTCTACACGGTCCTGCCGCTGACCCCGGACAAACCGGAAGGACCTTCCGTCATTCACAGGAACCGTCGAATCCGGATTTTCAGCGCATTATTGAAAGTCTGGATGAGCAATCGGACGCAACGCTAATCAATCGCTGGTTCGGTTTTCGAGCCCATGATTCCGACGCCCCTTGCGACGATCTGTGCCGGCCCCTTCGACATCTCAGATTTTCGATGGCTTGAACATTACCGAAACCGCCCTTATACTCGCGTAACCAATCGGCGGGAAATCACCGTTCCGCCGAATAATCCGGGCCGACGATAGAAGAGGGTACGGAGCGCTGGAAGCACGTCCGGCCTGAGCAAAGGAATGAATAGCTTTCTATTCATTTCGAGACTCTTTCAAGCCCATGTCCAATTCAATGACTGAATCCGATAAGAAAGCCTTCCGGGAAATGGTTCCGGTGTCGTCCTTCCCGCCCGAAAAATTCGAAGAGTTGTGCGGGATGTGCCGTGTAGACAGCGGTGCGCCGGGAACCTTGCTGTTTCAACAGAGCGAGCGAAACAATTCATTTTACTTTCTGTTGACCGGAAAGGTTTCCTTCGCGATCGGCGACATTCCGATCGAAACCGTGGCGGCCGGATCTCCGTCCGCCCGATTCGCATTGGCCCACCAATTCCCGAGAAAGGTAACAGCCACCGCATTGACAACCATTCGTTATATCCGCCTGGATAACGGCTTGCTGGAAGCTGGCAACCCGGATCGACAAAGCGCAGGCGGGGATGCACCGGGGCAGGCCTCCGGATCGCAACCGATCGCGGCGTTGCTGCTTTCGGACCGGCAACCATCGCAGGCGAGCCATTCTGAAACTCGAAACAACCAACGGAGTCCGTCTGCATTCGGTCGTTTTTTTGGATGGGTCAAACGAGCGTCGGTTCGACCGAGTGCGACCGAACCGGCAAGAATGGCTCCATCGGCCCCGGCGGAAACACAAATCGATGCGGCCTGCCAGAATTTTGGAATACCGCATTCCATCGAACCGAGCCGCCCGGCTATTCCCGTGCCTGGCCTCCCGACCTCGCCGCAGAACAGCGAACATGCGGTCACTCACGAAAGCGGTTGGAAACGCGGTCTACCGCGGGATATCGAAAACCAGTTGCAAGCGCTGCTCATCCCGCTGATGCGGAATGTATCCGATATTTCAGGAGGCCTCGTAACAACGGACCGGGGTTCTTTTCTTTCGTCCGAATTCCCGAAACATCGTGTCGAGCGCATTCAGGCGATCGTGCGGGCGGCAACGTCGGCCGATCATCCTGAGACGCGGGATTACCCGGACGAGGCACCGGAAGAAATACTGCTAAGAGAAAGTAATTCGCTGATGCTGATTTTTCTGATCGGCACGCACGGCTTGCTGGCACTGAATGCAGATAGTTCCGCGAATCTGGGATTGATACGCCTGGAGGCCCATCCGGTTGTAACCCGGGTCGGGGACATTATTGCCGGTGAAGCCGAATCGCGCCCGGGTTCATAGGATGTATTAAACGACAACGTATTGTGGATGTATTGTGATGGATAACGAACAATTGAAGTACCCCGCGGATTTCGCCGGGGCCGAAACGCAAGGCGGTCAGGAGCCGCAACCCCATCTCAGGTTCGCCTCGACTCTTTGCGTCGACGATGCGCCGGAATCGCTCGAAAAGCGGATTCGCCGTGATCCGGGCGATCTGAATGCCCATGTCCAACGTATTCGATATTATCAAACGCAGTACGACGCACCGGGTTGTTATGCGGCGCTCGTGGACCTATTCATCGTACTCGGTCCGCGCGGGATCGACCTTAGAAAACGGATGGCCAGCCAAACGGGATTTTTGTTGACTCCTTCGTTACGCGAATTCATCGAGAATCATTTGTATGTTGGAATTTCCGCCAGGACTCCCTTACCCAGCGTCACCTCGTCGATTCTGACCGAAGCGATTTCAGGAACAACCGAACTGGTAGCAGCCGGAACTTCCGACTTACCCGTGCATTAGTCGTTCAGTCGAACTTGATGTTTCAGTTTGTTGTTCGCGGATGAGCCAAATCATGACCGACTACCGTTTGACCGGTCGATATTATCTGTTGCCGACTCCGAAAGGCGCCTTCCAGGCCCTCACGCATCCCTACCGCAGCCTCGCCCAGCATTTCGTGATCAACCTGTTGAAGAATCGAAGCAGTCCTGTATCCAAACCGGAAACGATCACCGCGCTGCTGGATGGTTGCGACATAAGGACGGCCATGAAAACCATGCACGAAGCCCAATCGGCCGGATGGATTCAGGGTTTCAGCGAAGCCCAGCAGTTGCCGGATCTACCGGTCAGCCAGGCTTTGCGCGATTTGCTCTCCACCCTGTCGTCTTCCGGCCAGGCGCTGCTCGCGGACCACAGCGGTTTTCCGGTCGCCTCGGCGGGACTCAGCGCCAGCCATTCACAACGGCTAGCGACTCTCGCGGCGGAAGTGGCCGTGATCCACAATCGACATGCCGATTACCTGACGCACAGCCTGGCGATCGACGAGCCGGGCTGGGGCGTCGTCGACCCGCTCGGTGCGAGCAAAATCGGTATCTGGGTTCTGTATCCCGGTAAACACCGCTTCGTCCTGTTGATCAACGATATGCCCAACCTGAATCGGCGGGAATTCGTGACCCTGGCCTGGATACTGGTGCACCGCTACGGTTGATTCCACGTCTGGCACAGCGAAGCGCCAAGCATAACCCCGGGGAAGGGCGGATGAACCCTCGGCGGGCCTATACAAAATGACCCGGACGCCTTTCAAATGCCCGATGGATCGTGCTGCGAGTCGCGGGATTCGATGCCTGGACAGAGATCCGCGCGTCGCGCTAGACTAACCTCGACATCGGTTACACGGGAATCTGATCATGACCCTGTTAAAGATCTTGATTTTTATTGCGCTCGTTCTGACGGTTCTCAGCATGGTCGCGGGGATCGGGGTGATGGGTGAAGGTGGAAAATTGAATAAGAACCTTTCCAACTTACTCATGCGATGGCGCGTATGGCTGCAGGGTATTACCGTCGTTCTCTTGCTGCTCGCGATCATTTTGAATTGATTGTTTTTCTCGTACAGGGCAGGCTGGATCGACTGCTACGGAATCCGGAAAGTTCTCAGTTCATCTGGCGCCGAACCTGTTCATGAACATCAATCAGTTCGGGGAATTCCGGCAACTCTGAAAGCACGGTACCCGCGGCCCGGTGCTCCATTTGCCGTACCGCCATGTGCATCCAGGCCAGGGCGACCGCCACGAGCAGGAACAGGAGCGCATAGCAACTGGTCCAGATGCCGGTCAGATCATTCATGACACCGAAGGCGATGGGCAGGATGAAGCCGCCGAGTCCGCCGATCATTCCCACCAGTCCGCCGACCGACCCGACATGGTTCGGGTAATACGCCGGGATGTGCTTGTAGACCGCCGCCTTGCCGAGTGACATGAAGAAGCCGAGCACGAAAACCGTGATCACGAAAGGCGCCAGCCCCATACTGGTGGAGAAGGCGATCGGTCCCCTGATTCCATGGATCACATAGTCGGTTTCGGGGTAGGACAGCATGAACAGGCAGATCAGCGACACGCTAAAGGTGACGTACATGACCTTGCGCGCGCCATACGTATCCGAAAGATGCCCGCCATAGGCGCGAAACAGGCTGGCCGGGATGGAAAACAAAGCGGCCAGCATGCCCGCGCTCTTGATGTCCAAGCCGTAGACATCGATCAGATAGTGCGGCAACCACAGCGCCAGCGCCACGAACGCGCCGAAGACGAAGAAGTAATAAAGCGCGAAGCGCCAGACCTGCTCATTGCGCAGGGGTTCTAGTTGCAAAAGCGTCGAGCGCGCCTTTTCACCCCGGGCCCGGCGGGCAACCAGTTCAGGATCGTCTTCGGTGGTGAACCAGAAGATCACGGCAGTCACCAAAAGCGCGATCGCCCAGGCTTGAGCCACCCAAGCCCAACCATAAGCGACCAGTACGAAAGGCGCGGCAAACTTGGTCACCGCGGCGCCTACATTGCCCATACCGAAAATTCCGAGCGCAGTTCCCTGACGTTCCCGGGGATACCACTTGGACACATATGTAATGCCGACCGCGAACGAACCGCCGGCAAGCCCGATACCCAACGCCGCGAGCAGCATCAGCAGATAGCTATCGGCCCAGGCGAGCAGAAAGGTCGCCGTCGCGGCCAACAGCATGGTGATTACATACACAATCCGCCCGCCGTATTGGTCCGTCCAGATCCCGATGAAGATTCGCGATAACGAACCAGTTAGAATCGGCGTGCCGAGCAGCAGGCCGAATTCGGTATCGTTCAATCCCAGATCCTCCTTGATCGTAACGCCGATGATCGAAAAGATGGTCCACACCGCGAAGCAGACCGTGAACGCGACCGTGCTCATCCCGAGCGCGCGATACTGATCGTGGC
>JAKEEL010000204.1 GCA_022616595.1 Methylococcaceae bacterium | reverse complement strand
TTTATGAACGACGGGCTGGAAAATTTCTGGTTGGACAATCAAAAATGCAGAATGATCCATGTCCCATTTTAGCGACGAAGGCGTTTCGGGAGAATCGGCTTTATTCCAGAACGTGGCGCGCTTCACACTTTCTCACAGTACGCCGAATTTCCTGTCCGCACCGCGGGCCGAACCTGCCGCGCGGAGTTTTGCTCGGGTAATCATCAAGGCGCGAGATCCGGCTCCCTGAGCTTGAGTAACATCGCGTGGCGTACAGTGTCCCGCAAAGCCATCGCGGTTTGCCACGAATCGCGTGCAGAGGTCGCGGGTTCGGGCATGATCGGTGGCAGAATTTCAACACTGATCGAGCCGTGCCGCGGGAACCAGGAATCCGACCTCAGGATCGACCGGGTTCCGTGGATCACGACCGGAATCAGGGCACTGCCGGTTTCCGCGGCGGTCTTGAAAGCCCCCATGTAAAAAGGCCTGAGTCCCGGTACCCGGGTGAAGGTCCCTTCCGGGAAAAACAGCAGATTTTTTCCGGAACGCGACGCTCGAGTGATTTTTTCCAGATCGGCCACACCTTTCTCGGATTCATAGCGGGTCACAAATTCCGTTCGGATACGCTGCAAAAAGACCCGTGCCAGGAATTGCCCGATGAGTTCGCTTTTCGCTACAAAACTGAAGTGGAGCGGTAAAGCCAGGAAAAGTATCGCGGCATCCAGGTAACTGCAGTGATTGCAGGCCAACACGCAGGGCTGATCGAGGCCGGAGAGATTTTCCGAGCCGCGTACAACAATCGGCGTGTTGGTCAGCCGGCCTAGCGCCCGAACCGCGTAACGGATGATCTTGATCCTCAATCCGAAGCTCGGGCAGAATACAACACCGAGCCAGGTCAGGGCGGTCAGGACCGAGAACACGATCCAGGCATAGATCGCGTAGAACCCGGCAACGGCAGTGTTCCTGAAGCGCCGGAGTTCGGGTACGATGCCGGATAAAACCAGTGCAGAAAGCTGCAGCCAGACCGATCGGGTGCGTTTTCCGAGCCGGTTGGTTTCGTATAGATCTTTGCAGGCGCTGCGCCGGAGTTTTCCGCTCGAAGTCTTGAGCACGGTCTGCGGGGGTGCGAGGATCACTTCATCCGGCGTGCTGCCGGTTAAGCTCATGATGACGCGGTTGATTTCAACTTCGAGCCCATGCCGTTTTTCAACCGCGGTTTCGCGGGTTTCGGCCAGCACGATCAGTTTTTCCGTACCGCCGTCCCGGTCGTGACTTCCGAACACGACCACACAGCCCTTTCGAATTCCGGGCAATTCACTGACTTTTTCTTCGAGTTCCTGAGGATAGAGGTTGCGTCCGGCATGAATGATCAGATCTTTGGCGCGTCCGGTCAGATAGACTTCGCCCTCGGCGATATACGCCAGATCGCCTGAATTGAGCCAGTCCTGATCGAAAAGATCGTGTGTTTTCTCCGGATTTTTATAGTATCCGGACGTTGTCGAAGGCCCGCGAAACTGCAAGCGCCCCTGGTAACGGTCCGGAACTTCGCGGCCAGCATCATCAACAATCCGGACTTCGTGGCCTTGGATTGGCGTGCCGCAAGATACAAACTCCAAGGCATCCGGACTTTCCGGAGCGGGGCTAGCAATTCCCTGTTTCATAAAATCTTCACGCGACACGCGGTCGACCAGAGGTCCGCGGTTCAGTGGAGGAAAAGTCAACCCGAGCGAGCATTCCGCGAGACCGTAAACCGGCATCAACGCGGTAGTTTTGAGACCCGCCGCGGCGAATCGCCGGGAAAAACGTTGGACGGTTCCCGGACTGACGGGTTCAGCGCCGTTCAGCATCAGGCGCATCGAATCGAGCTTGAGTCCCTCCAGTTGGTCCGATGCGATCCGTTTCAGGCACAACTCATAAGCGAAGTTCGGGGCCGCAGTCAGGGTGGCCCGGTGGCGGTGAATGGCCCACAGCCAGCGTTCCGGTTTGGCCAGGAAATCCAGGGGAGACATGATCACCAGAAAGGCCGAATAATAAAGGCTCCCGAACCACGCGCCGATCAATCCCATATCATGGTAAAGCGGCAGCCAGCTGACAAATACATCCGAGGAATTCACCGCCAGTTCGGCGCCCATCGCGCGGATATTGGCCAGCAGATTGGCATGGGTGAGGGTGACTCCCTTCGGAATCCCTGTGCTCCCGGAGGTATACTGGAGAAACGCAATGTCCCGCGTCGATAGCTTTGGCCGCAGAGGAGCCGCGGCGACTCCTTGGAGTTCGGAGGGCGTCGCGATCGACCGCAGGGATTCGACATGGCTCTTCAATAGCCGGGCGACCGGCAGTGCTTCGCGAATGGTTATCAGAACCACGGCGCCGCAGTTGTTCAGGATGTTTTTATGTCGAAGCAGGTGGTCCTCGATTTGATTGAGCCTTGCTGGAGGATAGATCGGCACCGGAATGCCCCCCGCGGCCAGAATTCCGAAAAAAGCGTAAAAATAGTCCGGACTGGTCGGCAACATGATCGCGGCGGCCTGCCCGGCTTGGAATCCGCGTGCCTGAAGCCCCGCGGCGACTGCGCCCGAACGTTCGTGCAACCGGCGATAGCTGATGATCTCGCCGTTTCCGCTATCGGAATGAAACTGGATGTGGGGCCGGTCCGGATGAAGCTGAAGGTGCCATTCGAGAATATCCGTGATGGTTTGTGCGTGCCTCGGGGTCGCGTCGGTGGCTTGGAGCTTGAGGGTGCTGATTTTCTGTTCCGAAAGCGGATCGGTTGCGCACCCGGCACCCAGAATTTCCCGCAGCAGTTCCCTCGGCGTGGTCACATTGCTGAAAGCCGACTCGGACAGATGAACCTGGAAATGTTTTTCGATCCGAGCGATGAATTCGACCCGGGTCAGGCTGTCGAGCCCCAATCCTGTGTCGAGCGAAGTATCCAGATCGAGTTGTTCGAGCAATGAAGGGCTGATTTTCAGTTCATTTCCCAAGTCACGGATCGCACTGATCAGTACGTCGCCGCTGGTCACCGGCGGGCTGATTGGATTTTGTTCATACGCTGTGTTCATGACGGCAAAGAAACTACGGGCTATTTCCAGGGACAGTCGGACAATTCCGATATTCTAAAGCGATCCGGCTCTCGCCGCCAATCGGCCAGTGCACGCCATGCCGCACCCGGAGATCATTCCGGGCAGACAACAAGCGATCCGGCCAGGATGATTAACGCCCAAACCCAACCTCGATCGAGCAGATCCAACAAACTGCTCATTTACGCATGGATCGTCTAATTCAAGCCGCGGTTGGTAATAACGCTCATTGTCGGTAGCGGTGTATCGCGAACAGGTTCAGCACCACGACTCCGATTGCGACCGCAAGAAATAGGATAGATCCTGCGATCCCTCCGCCTCCGAATGCAAAATAGGCTAATACCTGGTTATAAACCAGAACGAGCGCGAGCAATGCAAGCCAGCCCGTAACCACCAACAGGGGCGCTGCGATATATTTCAATGCCCGGTTATGGTACAGCGTAGTCGACCACAAGATCGAATTTACGAGCGTGATCGATAGCAGCGCACCGATCGAAATCAGGAGCACCATGAACGCGATGAATGTGTCATCGACGTCGATGGTCGCGGCCATAATCAGACCAATCGCTACTCCCAGCATCGAGGCATAAAGAAAAATATGCCAGACGGTCCACCACCCGTCTCCGAAACAGATTACAGAAAGTCGCGAGCCCGCAGGATTAAGGGTTCTCGAGTTGCGGCTTAAAAATAATATGACCAGTGAAAAAGCCAGCGTCAACGCCGCTGAGTAAAAAATCCGGTCGGTCAGGTCCACTTGATCACCGCCCGCCAGCTATCGATCGCGCCAACTGAAGGCTTAGCCCGCATTTCTCACTACGACTCGTGAAAAAGGCCGTGATTTTTGGTATAGTGCATAGGATTTCAATAGCTTATGCAAAATATGGAGAGCCGCCATACGAATACGGAGTGTACCCCAAAAGCAGCGGAATTTCACATTCCCGGAGGCGATGGATGATCCGTTGGGGCAGATTGTTTGACAAGTACCTTTTTTAACTGCCCAACCGGACCCCGCGACCCCTTTGTGAGAAATGCGGGCTAATGCCGACAGAATGCCATGCGAATCTTTATTGAACCGAGTCCCGAAAATTTTTTTCTTGAACGTCATGTCAACATTATGCGTGAAAGCCTGCGTCACTGGTCTGGCCGGGATCTCGTCGATTCAGAATTGGGGAATCGCAACGTCGCCGAATATCTGTATAATGCGCCCTTTCCTCTGTTGTCCCATGACGACGGCGTGGATCCTGTGTTCAACTATGCCAATCGTTCCGGACAGAAAATGTTCGGAATGAACTGGTCGGAATTTACTCGGGTGCATTCTCGATGTTCCGCGGAAGCAGCGAATCAAGAGGATAGAAACCGTTTGTTGCAAGAAGTAACGGCGCGGGGTTTTATCGACCAGTGCCAGGGTATCCGGATATCGAAGAGTGGCCGCCGGTTCCTGTTTTCAAATGCGATCGTCTGGAATCTGATCGGACCGGACGGCAAATTTTACGGCCAGGCGGCAAAATTCGGGCAATGGGAATATCTTGATGAAAAGGACACTTGAACCGGAGTTGATGGAGGATGAAGAGCAGGTCAAAGCCTATGCGGAGGCCGACTTCGAAGAGCCGCATTCGCATTTTATCAAGCTGTTCGAGCAGAATTTTTCGGATCAGGTAATCGAAGGTACTGCACTCGACCTCGGGTGCGGGCCCGGCGATATTTCATTTCGGTTCGCCAGAGTTTTTCCAAAATGCACGGTGCACGCGGTGGATGGTTCTCGAACCATGCTGCAAGTTGCGCGACACCGGCTTGGCTGCAGTTCAACGATGCAGGAGCAGATTATGTTTTTTGAAGGAATGCTGCCGGACTTGCACCTTCCTTATCGCCATTACGATTATTTGATCAGCAACAGCCTGTTACACCACTTGCCCGATCCCGGGGCTTTATGGTCTGTGATCAAGCAGCTTTCCGGCCCGGGTTGCGGTGTTTTCATCATGGATCTCTTGCGGCCGGAGAATACCCGGACGGCCAGGCGGATGGTCGAATCCTACGCCGCAAACGAACCCGCTATATTGCGGCGCGATTTCTATAATTCCTTACGCGCGGCGTTTACCCTGGACGAGATTTCCGCCCAATTGAGGCAGCAGCAACTGGACTATCTGACCTTGAAACAGGTCAGCGACCGGCATGTCACCGTTTCCGGCAACATCCGTTAGACTGGAATCGGTTTTGGCCTACGGAGTACATTCGATTTTGATCGATTTGGCCTTCTTGTGAAAATTGAACTCGCCCAGATGATGAATTTGTTCCTTCGGGTTGAACACCAGTTCCGATTCCTTGTGCACTTCTGCCTCGGTGATACCCAGTGCGTCCATCAAATCCGGATAACTCGCCATTTCGCTCAGGGTCAACTTGAAGTCGGGATTTTCATACAACCAGACCTTGGCCTTCGGTCCGACCACCATGCTGTCGATTTTCGATTCCCAGTTGGAACCCTGAACATCGCGAAGATTCGGTAGTGCGGCAGGTCCTTCTATGCGGATGATCGGTCCGATATAGTTCGAAAATTCGTAGAAATCGGCCCAGCATCCGGCGGTGAAGGGTTGAGTCGTACCCGAATAAACGAGTGCGATCGGGAAAGCCAGGAATAACATGCCGATACCCAATTGTACGGACCGCGTGTTTTTCATTGGATCCTCCTCTGGAATTGAGTTTTCGCCGGGTAACTGTAACGAAACCGGGTCGGAGCTATCTGAACATTAGACAAGCTAAAAAGAAAACTATCCCGGCTCAGGATGAGCCGGCATTTTCAATGGCTTCAAGT
>JAKEEL010000203.1 GCA_022616595.1 Methylococcaceae bacterium | reverse complement strand
GGACCAGGGTTCTGATTTCCGGTTCGTCGTCGACGACCAAAATATGCGGCTTAGCCACTGGTTCTCTCCCGCTCCTCGAATCCCGATTCGATCTGCGCGTCCATAACCGGCAATCGGATCAGAAATGCCGCGCCGTCCAAATAGTCTGTGTCGACCGATATCATGCCGCCGTGCTCTTCTATGATCTTTTTCACAATCGCCAATCCCAGACCGGTTCCTTTCGCCTTTCCCGTGACATAGGGGTCGAACACACGGTCGACCTTTTCCGCGGGGATACCCGGACCGTTGTCTTCGATTCGAAGCTCGATCCAGTTCGAACCTTTTAGACTGACCGTCCGGGTCGACACCACGATCCTGCCTTGACCGGAAGACTCGAGGGCCTCGCGCGCGTTTTTGATCAAATTGTGCAGCACCTGTCGCATTCTGACCGGGTCCGCTTCCAAGCGCGGCAATTCATCGTCTAAAACCGCTTCCATGCCTGTCCCCGACTGCGAAGAATAGAGTGCGAGCACCTCGCTGATCAAGGTATTCAAATTCAGATTGACCGGTTGCTGGCGCGAAGGGCGTGCATAATCGGAAAAAGCATTGACCATGCTTTTCATCGCCTCGACCTGTTGCACGATGGTCGTGATCGCGCGGTCCAGGATCGCGGCATCCTCGTCCTGCAACTTGTCGTGGAATTTCCTTTTCAGCCGCTCCGCGGACAACTGAATCGGGGTCAGCGGATTCTTGATTTCATGCGCGAGGCGCTGGGCGACCTCCGCCCAAGCCGCATTCCGCTGCGCGCTGATCAGTTGGGTCACATCATCGAAGACCATCACCGCGCCGCTGATCTTGCCATAGGTCGAAAACAAGGGACTACCCCGGCAAAGCAATTGCTGACGGCCGGTTCGGCCCAGAATCACGACTTCCTCCTGCCACACCGACTGAGAGGCCTCGAGCCGCCGCTGTACGACCGCAACGAAATCGGTCAATCTCGGATGCTCCGCAATCAAAGCATTCAGGCGCTTGCCCGCGTATTCGCCGAAGTCCATATCGAGGATCTTTTCCGCGGCCTGGTTGGCGGTCTTCAAGCGAAACCGGGTATCGAAACTCAAAACCCCGGAAGTCAGGCTGACGAGCACGGTTTCCAGATAGGCGCGCTGATCTTCGACTTCCAGACGGGAACGGTCCGCCTCGTCCCGGGTCTTTGCGAGCCTTTCGGTCATTTCATTGAACGATTCCACCAGAAAACCCCACTCATCGCGGCTCACGACCGGCAGCCGTTGCTCGTAATTACCGGCTCCGACCGCGAGAGTTCCGAGAGCCAGGTTGCGCACCGGCGCGACGATCGCCCGGATACTGACAAAGGCCACCCAGATCGCCGCGAGCAAGCTCAGCAGCAGCACCAGGGACAAGGTCAATAAAAAACTCAACTTCAGGGAATCCCTGAGATAATTCATTTCCTTGTAGCGACCGTAAGCGGCTTCCACGGTTTTGCTCAGCGACTGGATCCTGAGCGGCACCGGATACAGGGCTTGCAGGTAGCGGGGCTCGAGGCCGGGGACATTGGCCAGTGTCCGGACCTGCAATTCTTCCTCCCCGAGAAAATCGAGTCCGACATAGCCTTGCCCGCGTCTGAGCTGCAGAAAAATACTTTCGTCCGGAAGACTCGGCACGATCAATTCCGGGTGGATGCTGTTCGAGGCGATGATTTGTCCGGTCTTCGAAATCAGGACCAGATCGTTTGCCTGGGATTCCTCGCGCAATTCCCCGAGTTCGATGGCGACCATCGAATCCGGCAAGTCCTCGATGTACTCCGCCATCCGGGTCGTCTCCGCGAGCAGCTGCCCCATTCTCTGATCCAGCGCGGCCTGGCTGAGTTCCAAAGCATCCTCCATGGCCCGGTCGATCTGTACGTCGAACCAACTGTCGATACTATGGTGCAGGAATTGAGTTGAATAATAGAATACGATCGACGCCGGTGCCATCGACAATAACACGAACAGAAAAACCATTCGCAGCGTGAGGCGCGCGCCGGCCTTCCGTTTCCGGACCTGCCGGATCAAGGCATGGATATTCGCGACGACCAGTGCCAACAGCAATGCGGACCCGAGCGTGTTGATCAACACCAGCCACGAATACATCTCGCCGAGACCGGACGCATCCTGGGTCGCCGTGCTCATCAAATGCAGGGACAGCATGATCAGGCCGAATACGACCACGATCGAAATGCTTACCGGCGGCTTAATTCGTCCAAAGACCATGTATACCACCCGCTACTGATATACCATTGCGGAATCAGATAGGCGATCGATCGCAACGGCAGAGGCAGCGCTTCGATATCCAGAAACACCTTGATCTGGACGTTGTACTGAGCGTCCGCTTGAACCTCCGCGGATGTCAACACCGGTAAATCGCGGATTCGGCCCATCGACTCAAGGGCCGAGGGCAGGCTCGCGAAATATTGATGGGCTCCCAGATTTTCGTCATAAACCCGATAGCGCTTGCGCAAGGCATGATAACTCAGCCGATACAGCAAATTTCTACTGAATACGGTCTTATTCCAGATGAATCGACGATACTGGTTCACCCGGACTTTAACCACCGTTGTGAGCGGTACGCCGTGTTTCAGCGCATCTTCGGCTCTCGGGCTGAATCGGTAATCGATATCGGTATTCAGGACATAGCCCTGCTCCGAGCGCAAGGCCTCGGAGTTTCGTATGGCGAAGCCGTAATCCGCGGCCCGAGCGGTCGCGACGCAGAAAAACAAACTCACTAACAGAAAGGCTCCGCCTCTATTCATCGATCCCTCGACAAGCGCGCATAATAAAAGCCGTCCATTCCCGATTCACCGGGTAGAATTTGCCTGCCGCGGGGGCATCGGATCCCCCAGTGCGACTCGATTGGAATTTCGCGGACTTCCTGGTGTGATTCCATAAAACGTGCGATTTGTTCATGATTTTCCTGCGCCAAGACCGAGCAAGTAGAATAAACCAGCAAGCCTCTTGGAGCCAGCATGGACCAAGCCGCTTCGAGCAAATTCCTTTGGGTCTCGGACAAGGCCTCGATGTCTTCGGGCCGGCGCAAAACCTTGATGTCCGGATGCCTTCTGATCACGCCGGTCGCCGAACATGGCAGGTCCAGCAGAATTCGGTTGAACCCTCGTCCGTCCCACCAGGCCGAAGGATCCAGCAAATCACCCGTTAACACCGTGGCCCGTAATCCCAGGCGATCGAGGTTCCGAGTGATTTTGACCGCGCGTTCCGGATTGATATCGAGAGCCACCAGTTCATCGAGCGAAGGGCTCACTTCGAGAATGTGCGCGGTTTTTCCTCCCGGTGCCGCGCAGGCATCCAGCACCCGATGGCCGGCCTGTGCGTCGATCAGGCGCGCCGCGAATTGTGCCGCACAATCCTGTACCGAAACCAGGCCCTCGTGAAATCCTGGAAGCCTATCGACATCGACCGCATCGACCAGCTGAACCGCTTCCGGATTGCATTGCACCGGGAACGCTTCCAAGTCCGCAGCCCGAAGCAGGCCGATATAATCCTCCCGGCCGCATCGTTTCCGATTCACCCGCAATACCATCGGCGCCTGGGTGTTATTCGCCGCGCACATCGCGTCCGCATGGTCCGGCCAGCAATGTTGCAGTTCCCGCAATAACCATAGCGGATGGCCGGTACGCCCCTCATCGTCGCGATCGACTATCTTATCGAACTCTTCCCGCCCGCGCAGATAGGACCTGAGAACCGCATTCAGGAACGGTTTCGCCCATTTTTTATGCTCGGCCGCGGCGACGGTTTCCGCGACCGCGGCATAGGGTTTCACCCGTGTGTAGGCAATCTGATACAAGCCGAGCAACGCGAGAACATAAATATCGAGATCCTTTTTATTGAATGGCTTACGCAGCAATTGTTGCAGAATCAGGTCCAGCCTGAAATACCACCTGAGCGTGCCGTAGCAAAGGGTTTGCAGGAATGCGCGTTCGCGGTCCGAGGGCAACCTGGACTTGGCCGGATCGAGGGCCGCTGTCAAAGAACGGCCATCGACCAGCACGTCACACAGAACATCTGCCGCTATTTTTCGGGTATTCAAAGTGTTTTAAAGCTCCGACTCTCGCCGGAAATTCGGGTCGTGAAGCCGCCCGGACAAGGCAATTCGTCAAAGGGGATTTGCAGGAAATGAGCAAGCGTTCGTCCGAAGGCACGTTCAGCCCAGCTTCGTCAGCGCCACGTCGTGGGCATTCAGGAAGTCCTCGATCGGCAAACGCCTGCCGCCGGGCAACTGAACTTCCAAAAGGCGAAGAATACCCGAGCCGGTTGCGACATCCATACGTCGGGAATGGTCCAGCACGGTACCCGGTTCGAGACCGGTTTCGGTTTCGATCGCTTGCGCGCGCCAGATCCGGAACACATTCCCCGACCAGGTGGTTTGCGCCACGGGCCAGGAGTTCAGGGCCAAGACCCTGTGTTGCAGCTCGAGTGCCGGTTCGCGCCAGTTCAGGATGGCTTCGGATTTCGAGAGTTTGTCGGCATAGGTCGCCGCATTTTCATCTTGAATTTCCGCACGCTGTTCTCCGCGCAGAATCGCGGGCAATACTTCCCGGAGCGCCCCGGCACCGAGTACGGCCAGGCGCTGATGCAATTCACCCGCGGTTTCCAGGGCACCGATTTCACAAACCTTTTTGTGCAGCATCGGGCCGGTGTCCAGTCCGGCTTCCATCCGCATGATCGTGACGCCGGTGGTCTTGTCCCCGGCCATGACCGCACGCTGAATCGGAGCCGCGCCTCGCCATCTGGGCAAGATCGATGCATGAACATTGATACAGCCCCTGGACGGAACATTCAAGACACCCTGCGGTAGAATCAGCCCATAGGCGATGACCACGATCAAATCGGGAGCCAGGGCCTTGAGCTCGGCGATCCGCTCGGAATTTCTGAATGTATCGGGTTGATGGACCGGAATTCCGTGTTCCAGGGCCAATTGTTTAACGGGGCTCGATTGGAGTCTTCGGCCTCTTCCGGCCACGCGGTCCGGCCGGGTATACACCGCACAGACCCGATTGCCGGAATCCACGAGCATTTGCAGGGTCGGAATCGCGAAATCCGGGGTGCCGGCGAAAACAATATTGTGCACGCTCATCGGTTCGGAAATACAACAGAAACCCTCGAACCCGTGAGGCGATCGTGAAAATGAAGGATCAGACCGCCTGTTTCCGGTCCCTGGCCGATTCCCGCTTGACCCTGTGGGACTTGATCAGTTTTTTTCGAATACGCTGGCGTTTCAAGGGAGAAAGATAATCCACAAATAGTTTTCCAACCAGATGGTCCATCTCGTGTTGGATACAAACTGCCAGGAGCCCGTTCGCTTCGAGTTCGAAGGCTTGGCCCTCACGATTCAGCGCACGCACAGTGATTTTTTCGGCGCGCTCGACGGTTTCGAAAAAACCCGGCACCGACAAGCAGCCTTCCTCGGACTGTTCGACCCCGGCCGTAGAGCATAGCTCCGGATTGACAAAACACATCGGAGAGTCCTTTTCCTCACTGACATCCATGACAATGATCCGTTTGTGAATATCGACCTGGGTACCGGCCAATCCGATGCCCGAAGCCTCGTACATCGTCTCGAACATCGCATCGATTATGGCACGGACGCCGTCATCCACCTGTTCCACAGGTTTGGCCTTGATACGCAGCCGTTCGTCCGGAAATTCCAGGATATTCAATTTTGCCATCGATTTCTCATTTTACCGTTCACGGCAGATAGTTGGTGGAATTCTAGCCGAATTCAACTAGACTTTGGAAGCGCGTTACATTATTAAAGACCGATATCAATACCGCGAGTTGCGACTAACCAGGGTAAGCACTATGTCTTTCAGAACGATCCACGGATTCTTGTTCTTCATTCTCTTGAGCTTTTCGGCGGCTGCCGACGAACTGACGCTGAATCCATCGCATCCGGAACGATATACCGTCGTCAGGGGCGATACCTTGTGGGATATCTCCGCGAAGTTTCTAGATGAGCCTTGGAGATGGCCCGAAATCTGGCACAATAATCCGCGGATCAAGAATCCCGACCTGATTTATCCCGGTGATGTTATTGTATTTGGTTATGTCGATGGAAAACCAAGCCTTTCTTTGGAAGGGAACGGCCTAGGGTCCTCGGGCCGCTTATCCCCGCGGGTCCGGGAAGAGGCCCTGGAAGAAGCGATTCCTCTGATCCCGATCGACGCAATCAAGCAATTCCTGTCTCCGTCGCGCGTAGTGCCCCGGAACGAGATCGAAGCAGCCCCGTACATCGTGGCATTCGCGGGCGAACATCTGGCGGGAGGCGCCGGACAAAACATCTATGTGAAATCACTGCATGACCAGGGCGCAGAGCAGGGCTACATGGTTTTCCGAAAGGGCATCCCTTTCAAGGACTTCGAAACCCAGGAAAATTTGGGTTACGATGCTATCTATATCGGCGATACGAAATTGCTTCGCGGCGGCGACCCGGCCACTTTCGAACTCGTCAGCACCAGGGACTACACAGCGGTCGGAGACCGGCTTTTACCAATCGTAAGGGAAAACATCCGCCTGAATTACCAGCCGCGCCCGCCGGAAACCGAGATCACCGGACATATCATCAGCGTACTTGATGGCGTGTCGCAAATCGGTCAGTATAATGTGGTCGCGATCGATCGTGGATTGGAAGACGGGCTCGATACCGGACACGTGCTCGAAATCTACCAATCCGGCCAAAGGATCCGGGATGTCGTTCGGGGCTATGGAAGTTCCCAGAAGTCCGTTAAATTACCCGATGAGCGCGCCGGAATATTGATGGTGTTTCGTCCTTTCGATCGAATCAGCTATGCCTTGGTCATGAAAGCAACCGGCCCGATTCATGTTTACGATTTAGTCAGAACACCTTAGCCTGTACAGTAAAGCGATTGAAGCCTCGGAACTGCGATCCTGGCTGGCCCTTTTAAGGGCCCCGGGGTTCGGTGCAGCCAGATTTAAAGCCGTTCTCGATTCTGGTGTTTCGCCCGGAACACTGTTGCAAGAGTCGCGGCAGTCGCTCGCGGTGCTGGGACTGAATCAGGCTACGATCGATTATATAAAATCCCCGGACAGTGCCTCGATAGACCGGGACCTTGAATGGCTGGATCAACCCGGTCACCGGGTAATTACCCTTCAAGACCCCGAATATCCGGCCTGCCTGAAGGAAATAACGGCGCCTCCACCGCTTCTTTTTTTAATCGGAGACCATTCCCTTCTCTCGACACCGCAACTCGCGATTGTCGGGAGCCGCAATCCCTCGTCATCCGGCAAGGAGACCGCGCGCGAATTCGCCGCGGCCCTGTCCGGAGCAGGACTCTCGATCACCAGCGGTCTGGCGCTCGGCATTGATGCCTCGGCGCACGAAGGCTGTTTGAAGGTCCGTGGAAAAACCATCGCGGTCGTGGGAACCGGTCCCGACCGGGTGTATCCGGCGCGCCATAAACAACTGGCCTTGAAAATCGCGGAATCCGGATGTCTGGTCAGCGAATTCTCGCCGGGCACGGGAGCCAAAGCCAGCAATTTTCCTCGCCGCAACCGGATCATCAGCGGGCTCAGCCTCGGGGTATTGGTCATTGAAGCCGCAATACAAAGCGGATCTTTGATCACGGCCCGCCTGGCCCTCGAACAAGGCAGGGAAGTCTTCGCGATTCCTGGCTCCATTCACAACCCGCTGGCCCGCGGATGCAATGCCTTGATCAAGACGGGCGCGAAATTGGTGGAAACTGCAGTTGACGTACTGGAAGAACTCCGGAATTTCCAAGCTACTGAAATTACGTTCAATTATCCATCCGGTCCATCGATCGAGCCGGAACCCGAGCAAAAAAATATCTTGAAATATGTTGCGTACAGCCCCACCTCGATAGATACTCTAGTCAAAGAAACAGGAGAATCCGCTGAAACAATTGCGTCATCACTGCTCGTGTTGGAATTGCAAGGCTATGTACAACTGACGTCAGGAGGGTGCTATTGCCGAATCCGATGAATCGACCCGGTAAGAACTCACCTTTTTCTGCAGGCAATCGATGAAAGAAAACGTGTTTGATATCATAATTTATCTGTTCGAAAATTACCTTGACGACGAATACGGGTTCGTTCCCGATCCAGAAGCGATCCGAACCGAACTGCTCGAAGCCGGTTTTCCTCAAGGCGAGGTCAGCAAGGCCTTTGAATGGCTGGAATCATTGACACAGCAACCCGATATTCGCAGCGCAGCGCCATCGTTCCGGGTTTTTTCGCCTGAAGAAACCGCCAAGTTGGACACGGAATGCCGCGGGTTGTTGATTTTTTTGGAACAATCGGGAATTCTCACGCCGGCCAGCCGGGAACAGGTCATCGACCGATTAATGGCCTTCCGGGACGATGAAATTTCTCTGGAAAATCTGAAGTGGGTCGTACTCGTGATTCTGTTCAGCCGCCCCGATGAAGAAACCGCGTTTGCGCGCATGGAAGACTTGGTTTATGAAAACATGCCCGTCCTTTTTCATTAACAGTGAGTCCCGAAGAGTTACTCCGCATAGGCGATCCCTGCGCGCGGCATCCTCGCGTATCACCTTGCGCCGCGCCAACTTCCGGAAACCTCATCAAACTGCTTTCTAGTCAGGGAGACGCCGGACCGGGTCTTCCCGGCTAAAGCGCATTCGGTCAATTCATGAGTATTAATCTGGTCATCGTCGAATCGCCGGCCAAAGCAAGGACGATCGAAAAATACCTCGGCAAAAACTTTCACGTGCTCGCTTCCTACGGCCATGTCCGGGACCTGATTCCCAAAGAAGGCGCGGTCGACACCCAAAATGATTTCCTCATGAAGTACGAGATCATCGAACGCAACCAGAAACACGTCCAGACCATTGCCAAAGCGGCGCGTTCCGCGGATGCCTTGTTTCTCGCGACCGACCCGGATCGTGAAGGTGAAGCGATTTCATGGCACCTCCTGGAATTGCTGAAAGAAAAAAAAGCGATCAATAACAAACCCGTGCATCGAGTGGTTTTCCACGAGATCACCAAGCGCGCGATCAGCGAGGCGATCGAGAACCCGAAAACCCTTTCCACCGACCTGATCAATGCGCAACAGGCACGGCGGGCTCTGGATTACCTGGTCGGTTTCAACCTTTCCCCGCTGCTCTGGAAAAAAATCCGGCGCGGCCTGTCGGCTGGCAGAGTGCAGAGCCCGGCATTGCGGATGATCGTCGAGCGCGAGATCGAAATCGAACAATTCGTGACTCGGGAATACTGGACGATCGAAGCCTTGGCGGAACACGAAGGGCAGGCGGTCAAAGCCAGATTGACCCATTTCGAAGGGGAGAAACTCCAGCAGTTCAGCATCGAAAACGAGCAACAGGCAACGAGCATCCAGAAATCCTTGATCGATCGGGCCAATGGAAAATTGCGGGTTTCCAAACTGGAAAAGAAGCAACGGAAAAGAAATCCCCCTCCTCCATTTACTACCTCGACCTTGCAGCAGGAGGCGGCACGCAAGCTCGGATTCTCGACCAAGAAAACCATGACCGTCGCGCAACAACTGTATGAAGGCGTCGAAATCGCAGGCGAAGCGACCGGCCTGATCAGCTACATGCGCACCGACTCCGTGAATCTGGCGCAGGAAGCCATTGCCGAAATCCGCGAATTGATCCGCTCCCGTTTTGGTCCCGGGGACTTGCCGAGTCAACCCAGACACTTTAAAACCAAGGCAAAAAACGCCCAGGAAGCGCATGAAGCGATCCGTCCGACCTCGGCTGCAAGAACCCCGGAATCGATCAAACGATATATTCCGAACGACCAGTATCGACTGTACGAGTTGATCTGGAAAAGAACCATCGCCTGCCAGATGAGCCATGCAACCATCGACACCGTGTCGGCGGATCTGTGCTGCGGTTCCGGCGATATTTTCAGGGCCAGCGGTTCGACCATCCGGAATCCCGGTTTTATGAAGGTCTACCAGGAAAGCTATGATGACGGGAAAGGACCGGACGATCGGGAAACGATTCTACCCCCGATGAAAGAAGGAGATCTGATCGACCTGAAGGAACTATCTCCGGTACAGCATTTTACCGAGCCGCCGCCTCGATTCAGCGAAGCCAGTCTGGTCAAGGCTCTGGAAGAATACGGCATCGGCCGTCCTTCGACCTATTCCTCGATCATTTCGACCCTGCAGCAGCGCGACTATGCGGTCCTCGAAAACAAACGCTTTCATCCGACCGATGTCGGACGGATCGTGAACAAGTTTCTGACCGAACATTTCACCCGGTACGTGGACTATGGCTTCACGGCCAATCTGGAAGACCAGCTGGATGCGGTATCGCGTGGAGAAAAAAAATGGATTCCCTTGATGCACGAATTCTGGGACCCCTTTAAAAAGCTCGTGAATGACAAGGACGAAGGCGTGCAACGTAAAGATGTTACTCAAGAGCTCCTGGACGAAAAATGTCCGCAATGCGGCAATCCGCTTTCGATCCGTCTCGGGCGGAACGGCCGGTTCATCGGCTGCACGAATTACCCGGAATGCAAATACACCCGCAACCTGAACGACGACAAGCCGGTTTCCGAGCCTGAATTTGTCGAGGGGAAAAGCTGCCCGAAATGCAGTGCGCGCCTGGTCATGAAATCCGGACGGTACGGGAAATTTATCGGGTGCAGCAATTATCCCTCGTGCCGCCATATCGAAGCACTCGAAAAACCCAGTGATACCGGAGTGAGGTGTCCGGAATGCAGGAAAGGAACAATTTTCAAACGGAAATCCCGCAATGATAAGATCTTTTTTTCCTGCTCGACTTATCCGAAATGCCAGTATGCAATCTGGAATCCGCCTGTTGACGAAAAATGCCCGGAATGCGGCTGGCCGATCCTGACCTTGAAAACCACGAAACGCAAAGGAAACGAAAAGGTCTGCCCGCAGAAAAACTGTCGCTACGCGACACCTTTCGAGGGCACTTACGACTTGGAAGAAGCGCCTTCCGCGGGTCCTTAAGCCGCCTCAGCCGGGCCAGTATCTGCACGCTGAAGCGGATGAAATGAAGAAGGCTCCACCCGCAAGATCCCGCGACCGAGTGCGAGCCGCGATTCGACACCTCGTAAAAGGCGGAGTCATCGCCTATCCTACGGAGGCTGTATTCGGTCTGGGCTGCGACCCGGACAACATCACCGCAGTCCAGACTGTATTGGAATTAAAGGACCGGCCGGCCGGCAAGGGCTTGATCTTGATCGCCGCAGAATTCAAGCAGCTTCTTCCCTATATCGACCTCACGGAGGTTCCCGATCTCAAGAGGGTATTGAAAACCTGGCCGGGACCGATCACTTGGCTGATCAAGGCCCGTTCGACCGTACCTGTCTGGGTGCGCGGAGAACATGAATCGATCGCGGTCCGGGTCACGGCCCATCCGGTCGCATCCCTGCTTTCCAGAACGTT
>JAKEEL010000031.1 GCA_022616595.1 Methylococcaceae bacterium | reverse complement strand
GCGAGAATTTCCGTGTACCAGCCTTCGGCGCCCGGCCAGATTTCGACCACGGTCATCGAGTCTTGCACGCCGAAAAATTCAAGCGTTTGCTGCGGATGCCGGTAGATATCCCGGGCCCGGTTTTCCGGACTGCGGTGGGCGCCCGCGATCGCTTGCGCGATCGCCGCAACGCCTGGCGATCGAGCGTCTTCAGCCGCGAATGGGAGCGCGTTTGTCAGTGACAAACCCGCCAATAATGACAACACTTGTACCTTGATCAGGGTTTTCATGATATTCCCTCCTCGCCCAAGATTCACGGGGAAACATTTCTGTACTGGGCGCCGCCGAGCAGGGCCAGCAGAACGAACCCGACCAGGGTCCAGCCCGGAATGCTCAAGCCCAGGAAAGTCCAATCCACTTTCGCGCATTCTCCGGTTCCGCTGAGCAACAGTTCGAGGGTCTTGGTCAACGGAAAGTGCTTGAACACATATTCGATTCCGGGACCGCATTCGGGCACCTGTTCGGGCGGCAGGTGCTGCAGCCAGACATGACGCCCGGATACCGATGCACCGAACATCGAAAATAGCAGGGCCAGAACCG
Organism: Methylococcaceae bacterium; assembly: GCA_022616595.1. GTDB lineage: Bacteria > Pseudomonadota > Gammaproteobacteria > Methylococcales > UBA1147 > UBA1147. The sequence goes on along the minus strand of JAKEEL010000031.1, from coordinate 12,189 downwards.
AGTAGACCCGGATCCCGGTTTTCCCGGGGTTCTGGATTGCGGCGGCCAGCATGGTTATACCGACCAGAAAAACGATCATTCGTTGGGAAATGCACAGCGGACACGGTTCGAGATTCTCGAAGAACTGAAAATAGGCCGCGATGGCCAGCATCGAGGCACAGGCTAGAAAGCCGAAAAAGAAGCAAGTTCTGGCGGAAAAATTCATGGCGATTCGTGCATCGAAAAATTGGCTCGAATGGGTTCAGGTTTTGAAACGAATGACTTTGGTCAGCGGACCGAGGTTGATTTCGTCGACCACGGTTTCCGGACGCAGATTGAGGATCGACGCGACCAGTTCGGCGACATCCTCGGCTTCGATCGCGTTGCGCGGCGATTCTCCGTGCGTGAAATCCAGGTCGTCATAGAACGCTGTTTTGACCATGCCGGGGTTGATCAGGGTCACGCGGACCCCGCTCTTGCCGCACTCATCGCGCAGGGCCTGCGTGAATCCGCGCAGAGCGAATTTGCTCGCGCAATAAATTGTACCTTTGCGGCTTCCCTGCAAGGCGGCCTCCGACCCGATGAAAATCATATCACCGCTTTGGCGGCGCTTGAAGCTCGGGAGCAGGGAGCGCGCGATGAAGGCCTGGCTCGTGAAATTCAGGTCCATCAATTTGCGGATCTGATCGTACGAAAATTCTTCGAGACAGCCGAAGCGGCCGCGTCCCGCGCAGAAAACCGCCGAGTCGATTCCGGGAAAGCGCTGCGAAATTTCGGATAATCGATCGGGCAGGGTTTCCAGATCGGACAGATCGATTCGGAATCCCTCGAAGTTGCGATTTTCGAAGGCCTCGTCCCGCACATTTCTGGAAATCCCGACGACGGCATGACCCTGCGCGAGGAGCCTGCCTGCGACCGCCCGCCCGATGCCGGAACTGACTCCCGTGACCAATGCCGTGCGTTTCATGAACTGCATGGAAATAGCTTGTGTTGCGGGACATGGCGCAGCAAGGCCTCGGTGCAATACTGCATCATTTCATGTTCCAAGGACGAGCGGTAGGAAATCATGCTGCCGTTACGCTCCAAAGGACTCGCAAACAACTTTTCTTCCGGATAAAGATGCTTCATTGTACGAAAAAATGCATTCGGCAAGCGAAAGCTCCCGATGCTGACCGAGTGAAGCGCCCGGCCGTCGATCGCGGTAAAAATGCGTTCAAAAAGCCTCCGGTAATTGGATCGGTAATTGGTTTCATAAATCATCGGGTCGAAGCGCAGACCGATTGGCCAGCCATTCCGGGAAAGCCTGGATAATGCGTCGATCCGCCGCTCGATCGAAGGAACCTTATGTTCCAGGGCCTTTGAAACCGGGAGCGGAGTAAAACTGAAGGCGACGATGCAATTGGGCAACGCTTCGCGTGCCAGCAGTGATCGGATCTGAGTGCTTTTGGTGCGCAGTTCGAGGCAGGCCCCCGGTAATTTTTCAAACAAGTCCAGAAACGAATCCGCGAAACCCGTGACCGGCTCCATGGCCAGACTGTCGCAATCATAGCCTGAAAAGAAGTGCGGCCGGGCCGAACCATTTTGAGCCGCGATCTTGCGGATTTCATCCTGAAAGTCCTCGAAATTTACGAATATGACGTAATGCGCGGATCGGTACATTCCCTGCAGGAAGCAGTAGCGGCAGTCGTACAGGCAGTTCAGCATGTGTGAAAAATAAAAGTCGGGACTGCCGCCGATCCCGTATCCGGGAGGCGCGGGCAATACGAAATGCCTGAATTTTTCCGCCAGGATCAGAGAAGGTTGGCGTTTTTGCAGGCGAAAGTTTTGAGCCTTCGGGTTGAATACTTCGGAATAACGGTCGCAGATGATTTTGCGCGCCGAAGGGAAGCGATCGCAGATGCTGCGGGCGCGTTCATGCTCCACGATGTTTTTTTCGATGTAAATCGTTTCGATCATTGAAGCAGAAAATTCCCGGCGGGCATAAGCGCCAGATTCATGCCGGTTGATGGGAATGCCGCACCGGAGCGGGCCGCTTCGATGCGGCGCGTCTGTCACCCGGTCTCGGAACTGCGGTAGAATAGCCGAACGAAATCCGAGGGTAAATACAATGGATCAGAAGAAAATAGGGTTTATCGGTGGCGGCAACATGGCTTCCGCGCTGGTCGGGGGTTTGATCGATGGCGGCTATCCAAGGGAAAATATTTGGGTTTCCGACATCGATTCCGAAAAATTGGACCGCTTGGAGAGCCAATATGGCATACGGACCACCCTCGACAACCGGGTCATCGTTCACAATGCCGATGTCCTGGTGCTCGCGGTCAAGCCGCAGGTCGTCAAATCGGTTTTAACCGATCTGGGCGCCGGCGTATTGCGATCGGAATCGATCGTGATTTCGATCGTCGCGGGCATTCGGGAGGCCGATCTGCAAAAATGGCTCGGCGCTCCGGTCGCGTTGATTCGCGCGATGCCCAATACTCCGGCCTTGATTCGCTCGGGCGCGACCGCATTGCACGCTAATTCCGTGGTCACGGACGAACAACGGGATATCGCGGAGTCGATTCTGCGCTCGGTCGGCCTGGTCGTCTGGCTCGAATCCGAATCCCGGCTCGACGCGGTCACCGCGTTGTCCGGAAGCGGACCCGCTTATTTCTTCCTGTTGATGGAAGCGATGGAAGAAAGTGCGCTGCGACTCGGCCTGGACCGGCAGACCGCCCGGTTGCTGATCGAACAAACGGCTTTCGGAGCGGCCAAGATCGCGCTCGAATTCGAGGAATCGCCGGCGGAATTGAGAGTGCGTGTGACATCCCCCGGCGGAACCACGCAAAAAGCTTTGGAAGCTTTTGAAAAAGGCGGATTTCGGACGCTGGTTGCCGAAGCCCTGTCGGCGGCCCATGGCCGCTCCATTGAAATGTCCCGCGAACTTGGAGGCGAGTAATGGGTTCTTCGTATTATGCAAACCCGGTCATCTTTTTGATAGATACTTTTTTCAGTCTGTATATTCTGGCAGTCATGCTGCGTTTCCTGCTGCAATGGGTCAACGCCGATTTCTACAACCCCATCTGTCAGTTTCTGGTCAAAATAACCCATCCGCCTCTGAAAATTCTGCGCCGCATGATACCCTCGATCGGACGGATCGATACGGCATCCCTGGTTTTGATGCTCGTTTTGCAGATGATGTCCGGCTGGTCGATATTCGCGCTGCAGGGAACGGCTTCGCCGGTTGGGGCGATATTCGTTTGGGCCATCATGGAGTTGATGGGTTTGCTGATCAATATCTTCGTGGTGGTCATTTTGGCTCAGGTGGTTCTGAGCTGGATCAATCCCGGAGCCTACAATGCGGCGACATCCCTGATTTACTATCTGACCGAGCCCATGTTGAAAACGGCTAGAAAATTGATTCCACCGCTGGGAGGGATTGACTTTTCGCCGGTCTTGGTACTCGTCGGCCTGCAATTGGTAAAAATGTTGTTATTTCCTCCGATGGCGCAATTGGTCTCCATGCTGAGTTGAGGGACCGGAATTTCGGGTACTTGTCCAAGCGCCGTATTCGAAATACCGGCGGCGGGCCTCCGAACGCTTCCCTCCCGAAGTCTCTCCTGTAACCCATTCCGTGATCGAAGCACAGTCGATTACACGGATTCGCTATTTGGTCTAAACTTCCTAAAGATTGATTTTCGAGATTTTCATCCGCTTTGAAAGTCGGGTAAGTTTAGACATGACGAATACAAAATTTAAAGAACAGTTGCAGGTCTATGCGCAATGGAGAGAAACGACCGCGCGTGCGATCGAACAATATCAGAGCTGGCTGGAGCGCTATGAGCTGAGCGAGCCCACGGAAAATGAAACGCTGATGAATATCCTGGCCGGGCTCAGGTCGGACAAGATCACACTGGCCTTCGCCGCGGAATTTTCGCGCGGCAAAACCGAGCTGATCAATGCGATGTTCTTTTCCGAGACCGGCGTCAGACTTCTCCCCTCGACTCCGGGTCGAACCACGATGTGCCCCACCGAGCTTTTTTATGATCCCGATGCAGGAAGTTATCTGCGCCTGCTCTCGATCGAGAGTCGTCTCGAAGAGATGTCCATCGCGGAATTCAAGCGCAATCCGAGAAGCTGGATGCAGATCGATCTGGACCATCATTCTCCGACTCAGATGCAAGAAGCCTTTCAGGAACTGATCGCCGTCAAGCGGGCCAGCGTGCAGGAAGCAAGACGACTCGCGTTGTATCCGGAAGATCTGGACCGAAACGCTTCGGAACCTCCGGAAAGCATCGAAATTCCGTGTTGGCGCCATGCGATGATCAGTTTTCCGCATCCTTTGCTCAAGGAGGGATTGGTCATTCTCGATACACCGGGATTGAATGCGCTTGGAACCGAACCGGAATTGACCATCAATATGTTGCCGAGCGCGCAGGCCGTCATCTTCGTGCTCGCCGCGGACACCGGGGTCACCAAAAGCGATCTGGACATGTGGCGCAATCATGTGCGGGGAGCCCGGGCCGGGCAGAAATCCGGTTTGGCCGTGGTGATGAACAAAATCGATGCCTTGTGGGACGATCTGTCCGGCGAGGATAGGATCGAAACCTCAATCCAGTCCCAGGTTGAAACCACGGCCGCGATTCTCGAGGTGGACACTCGTGTCATTTTTCCGGTTTCGGCCAAGAAGGCCCTGTTGGCCAAGGTGAAATCGGACGGGAGTCTGTTGAAAAGAAGCCGGCTGCAGTCCCTGGAAGCGTTTCTTTCGAATCAGGTTCTGAATGAACGCCAGCAGCTTCTGACCCATTCGGTCTCCGAAGGGGTGGGAAGTATGATTCGCGATTCCTCCCGGTTGGTATCCAACCGCTTGGGCGATTTATCCAATCAGCGGGAGAAGCTGCGCAGGATGGGCAGCGAAAACAAGGAAATGACCCTGCAATTAATGACCGAAGCGCGCGAGGATCAGAGCCGCTACCTGACCAACGTGGAAAATTTTCAGGCCAGCCGCCGGATTTTCCTGGTGCAGGCCAATCAACTGGTGGAAGCGCTGGATCCCGCGAAAGTCGATGAAATTGTCAAGCGCACCAAAAAACAGATGGCGGGCAGCCTGACGACCTACGGCATGAAAACTTCGATGAAAACCGTATTCGACGAACTCGGCGAGCGCTTCCAGGACGCGATGGATGTGAGTCAGGAATCGCGCCGGCTGATCAAAGCGATCTACAAAAAATTCCACGATGGATACGGATTCGAGGAAATTGAACCGCAAATGTTTTCGATTCAGAAATACCAGATCGAGTTGCGCCAGATCTTCAGTGAAGGCGAAGCATTCAGGACCAGTACGACCTCGACCTTGATGGAACAGGGGCTCGTTATTCAAAAATTGTATAGTTCGATTATTATCAAGGCCAGAGATGTTTTCGTTAAAGCGCATCGAGAAGCAAGAGACTGGGGCGCGGCCGCGCTGAGCCCGCTTTTGAGACAGATCAAAGACCACAAGAAATCGATCGAGAATCGGCTCGATATGCTGCGGAAAATAAATTCATCCAAGGAATCGCTCGAAAGCAATATTGCAAAGCTTGAGGCGGAATTACTTCCGGTCCAGGCTCAATTCGAAGAGTTGATGAGGATTGAGGAGGCACTGAAACCGGAATCTCCCCGGCCCCTCGTGCAGGAATATTCCGAGCCGATTTACGAAGCCGCCGCGGTCCATTGACCCGGTCGAGCCGCGGCACGCACTCGACCCGTGTTTCGGTCTGAACTCCGGGTTTTCCGGGACTAGAGTTTTACAAAAACGATGTCGCGGACCCGATGTCCGAGCGACAGTCCGCGTTTTTCGAAACGGGTCACGGAACGTTCCGCGATGATATCATCGGCCGATTCGCTGTCCGCGAGGTTTCTGAGTCGATCGCAGGCATCCAGGATCCCGGCCATACAATCCGCATAGTGTTCCCAGTCCGTCGCGGCATGAAAACAGCCTCCCGATTTGAGTTTGCTCGCGATCAGGCCGGCAAAATCCGCTGAAACCAAGCGCCGTTTATGGTGGCGTTTCTTGGGCCAGGGATCCGGGAAAAACAGGTTGATCCGATCGATCGAGCCTTCGGCTATTCTGTCACGCAGAATTTCGACCGCATCGCCCGGGAAAATCCGTACATTACCGATTCCGCGCTTCGCGAGGACGTTCAACAGTCGTCCGATTCCGGGTTCGTGGACTTCGATCCCGAGGTAATCGTTCTGTGGATTCTTCTCCGCGGCCTCGGCAAGATTGGCGCCGTCACCGAAACCGATTTCGACGATCAGCGCGGCTTTCCTGCCAAAAACTGCTTCCGGATCGAAGGGAGCCTGCGATTCAAGACCGTAAACCGGCCATAAGTTCGCGAGCGCCTTCCTTTGGGCGGCCGTTATTCTTCCGCGCCGCCGAACGAAGCTCCGAACGGTCCGCATCGGATTCGCATTTGTGGACAATGGGCGACAAACCGGGTAAGACAGATTTACAGAAACAGGCCGTCGATCGGAGAAGAGGCCGAGGCATAGCGCTTTTTGGGCATTCGGCCGGCAAGAAAGGCTTCACGGCCGGCCTCGACCGCTTTTTTCATGGCCGAAGCCATCAATACCGGTTGGTCGGCGGCCGCGATCGCGGTATTCATCAGAACTCCGTCGCAGCCCAGTTCCATCGCGATCGCGGCATCCGAGGCGGTGCCAACCCCCGCATCCACGATGACCGGCACCCCGGCGTTTTCGACGATGGTCAGAATGTTGTAAGGGTTTCGGATTCCGAGTCCCGAGCCGATCGGCGCGGCGAGCGGCATTACCGCAATACAACCGATATTCTCGAGCTCCCGGGCCACGACGGGATCGTCGTTGGTATAGACCATGACTTCGAAACCGTCCTCGACCAGTCTGCGAGCCGCTTCCACCGTTTGGATGACGTTCGGGAACAGGGTTCTTTCATCGCCGAGAACTTCGAGCTTGACCAGTTTGTGTCCGTCCAACAGTTCCCGGGCCAGATTGCAGGTTCTCAGCGCATCGTCCACGTTGTAACAACCGGCGGTATTCGGAAGAATGGTATGGCGTTGCGGTGACAGCACATCGAGCAGATTTTCCGCCTCCGGATTCTGGCCGATGTTGGTTCTTCGAATAGCCACGGTAACCAATTCCGCCCCGCTGGCTTCGATGGCCAGACGGGTTTCCTCGAGATTCCGGTATTTGCCGGTGCCGACAATCAACCGCGAATGGAAGCTGTAGGGGCCGACTTTCAGAGAATCGGCCTGTCCGCCCCCGACGGCCCGCACAATTTCGATCCGATCCCCGGCCTGAAGCTGTTTCGTCTCGAAAAAGTGGCGAGGTACGATTTCCCGATTCAGCTCGACGGCGATGCGCGCGTTGGCCAGTCCGAGTTCCGCGATCAGGTCACCGATCGAAGATTGCGTTTCGAGTTGGTAAGTGGCGCCGTTAACAACGATTTCCATCGAGCCTGAATCTACACCGTCTGACGTTTCTGCTGAACATTGCGCCGGTCCCGGACCGATTGGGCCAGGGTTTCCAGTAATTGCACCGTGTCCTCCCAGCCGATGCAGGCGTCTGTGATACTTTGCCCGTAGGTCAGCGGCCGGCCGGGTACGACTTTCTGATTGCCGGCGACCAGGTGGCTTTCGATCATGACGCCGAGGATGCGGGTGCTGCCTTGGGCTACTTGAACCGCGATGTCCCGGCCCACGACCATTTGCATTTGGTGCTGTTTGTTGCTGTTCGCATGGCTGAAATCGACCATCAGCGAATCGCGCAGGCCGGCATTCCGCAGGGCCTCGGCGGCATTTTCGACGCTGCTTCGGTCGTAGTTGGGCGTCTGACCGCCGCGCAGGATCAGGTGGCAATCGTCATTACCCGTGGTCGAGAAAATGGCGGAATGACCGGCTTTCGTCATCGACAGAAAGTGGTGCGGCCGGCAGGCCGAACCGATCGCGTCGACCGCCACCTTGACCGTTCCGTCGGTCGCGTTCTTGAAGCCGACCGGGCAGGAAAGGCCCGAGGCGAGTTCCCGGTGAACCTGGCTTTCCGTGGTTCGCGCTCCGATCGCGCCCCAGGAGATCAGGTCGGTCACATATTGCGGCGTGATCAGGTCCAGATATTCGGTGGCCGCGGGGAGTCCCCGTTCATTGAGGTCGAGCAGCAGTTTTCTGGCGAGCCTGAGGCCTTTATTGATATTGAAACTTTCGTCCAATTCAGGGTCGTTGATCAGGCCTTTCCAGCCGACCGTGGTTCGCGGTTTTTCGAAGTAGACCCGCATGACGAGCAATAATTCGTTTTCAAGCCCCGGCCTGATCGCCAACAGTCGATCCGCGTACTCGCGTGCGGCTTGCGTGTCATGAATCGAGCATGGGCCGACGATCACAAGAAGTCTGTCGTCCTGAGCACACAGAATCCTGTGGATGCTCAAACGGGTGTCCCGGGTTGTCCTGGCCGCCGCTTCCGTGATCGGAAGTTCCGTGTGGATGATTTCGGGCGGCGCCACTTCTCGGATTTCGGAAATCCTGAGATCGTCCGTGGCAACCGTATTCTTAAATACCGCGATGTCGTTCATAAAAGCAAATTTCTGCGAGTTCGATGGCCGCAAATCGTCAATTCGTTGACTGACGGATCAAGGAAAATAGTAGATTATAGCTTTCCTCACGTTTACATGGCTATACCCTATTAACCGTCCGGGATCGCTGTGTTAAAGTTCATCGCTCGATCAGTCCACCTTGCTGAACCCGGCCGGGTGACGGATGGATTCTTCGACACAACAATGCTTCATTCCGGTTCGGTGAGAATATGAATTTTTACGTCATCAACGATTTTAGGCCAGTGATACAGGCCACGGTATTCGGGTTGGTGTTCTCGATGCCGGTCATGAGTGCCGGCACCCTGGACCAGGCGATCGATGCCGGGGTCGCTCAGAATACCGAATCCGCCCGGTCGCAGCAAAGAATCGAAAAACTCGATGAAGAAACACGCCGCATGGTGCAGGAATTTCGGCAAAACACCCGAAACGCGGACGTTCTGAAAAAATACAACGACCATCTGGACCTTCTACTCGTATCACAGGAGAAGGAGAAGCAATCACTCGAGCATCAGCTCAAGGAAATCGATGTGACACAGCGCGAAATCGTTCCCTTGATGTTGCGGATGCTGGACAGCCTCGAGGCCTTTGTCTCTATTGACTTGCCCTTTCTGCCGGAAGAACGCAGGAGGCGTATCGAGTACTTGAAAACCATGATGGTCAGCGCGGATGCGACCAATGCGGAAAAGTTCCGGCGCATTCTGGAAGCCTACCAGGTGGAGGCCGATTACGGGCGCACCATCGAGGCATACCGGGCTTCACTGACCATCGGCGCGGGCGATCGGCCGGTCGATTTCCTGCGCCTCGGGCGCGTCGCGCTTTATTATCAGACTTTGGATGGCAGTGAAACCGGTACCTGGAACCAGGAGTCGAAGCGCTGGGTCAAGCTTCCCGGCGAGTATAAGCGTGCGATCCGGGACGGCCTGCGTGTCGCGAGAAAAGAAGCCGCTCCAGACCTGCTGACCCTTCCGATTCCAGGTCCAGAGGCAGTCCGATGACGCGGTGGTTCATGATCGGCCTGCTGATTGCCGTGTCGGGGACTGTTTCCGCCGCTCACTTGGATCTGGATAAATTGCTCCTCGAAGTGAAAACCGATCACAGTCGCGAAGCCAGGATCAACCAGGAAAGGGAAGCCCGGTTTTTGGCGGAAAAGAATTCACAGGCCCAAATGCTCTCCGATTCCAGGGCGGCTTTGGCCGAACAGCAGGCCCGCGGCGATGCGCTGAAAGCGCGCTTCGAGGAAAACGAGGCGGCTCTGGCCGCGATGGACTCGCATTTAAAAGGCCGTTCCGGCGAACTCGGGGAATTGTTCGGCATCGTCCGGCAAGTCGCCGGCGATACCAAGGCGCTGCTGGACGCCTCTCTGATCACGGCCCAATTTCCAGCGCGCGCGGAAAAACTCGAAGCGATCGCGAAAAGCCGCGAATTGCCGACCGTCGAACAACTTGAAACGCTCTGGTACCTGTTGCAGCAGGAAATGACCGAGCAGGGCAAGGTGGTCAGGTTTCACGGTACCGTGATTTCCGCGTCGGGAGAGTCGCGCGAAGCGGATATCGTACGCGCCGGTCCCTTCAACCTTTTTGCCGACGGCTTGTACATCCGCTACCTGCCGGAAACCGGCGAAATGGTCGAGTTCGTGCGCCAGCCCGAGGGTCGTTATCTGGATCTGGCCGAATCCCTGGCCGAAACCGAATCCGGGTTGGCGGATATTGGGATCGATCCGACCGCAGGGGCCCTCCTGAATTTGCTGGTCCAGGCGCCGGATGTCTGGGAGCGGATCGATCAAGGCGGTCTGATCGGTTACATCACTCTGATTTTGGGAGCCGTGGGTTTGATTATTGTCGCGGTCCGCATGGCCGGCCTGATTAAAGTCGGCCGGCGCGTGCAGGATCAATTGAAGAATCTGGATCATATCAATGCGGACAATCCGCTCGGCCGCGTGATCGGCGTCGCAAGGACCGCCACGATCACGGATATCGAGTCCTATGAACTGATGATCGACGAAGCGGTGTCCAAGGAGATACCCGGTCTGGAGAAGGGCCAGTCGTTGATCAAGCTGATCGCCGCGGTCGCCCCGCTGCTCGGCCTGCTCGGCACAGTCACCGGCATGATCGAAACCTTCCAGGTCATCAGCCTGTTCGGCACCGGCGATCCGAAGCTGATGGCCGGAGGAATCTCCGAGGCGCTGGTCACCACCATGCTGGGTCTGATGGTGGCGATACCGCTGTTGTTTCTGCACAGTCTTCTGGTGAGCCGGAGCCGGGAACTCGTTCAGATTCTGGACGAACAAAGTTCCGGCTTGATCTGTGAATCGCTGGAAGTCCGGAAAAACTGATGGATGCACTGTTTTTCCTGATCGGAGATCTGATGGCGGCCGGAGGCTCGGTGATGTGGGGCATCGCGCTCATTTCGCTCGTGCTGTGGTTTCTGATCATCGAGCGGTTTTTCTATATCCGGGTGGTCTATCCTGCGGATCGAAAAGCGTGGCTTGCGCGCTGGAATGCACGCACGGCTAAACATTCCTGGCCGGCCCATGCGATCAGGAACTGTACCATCGCGCGGGCCCGGGCGCAGCTTTCCAGGAACCTGAAGATCATCCGGATGCTGATCGCGCTGTGTCCGATGCTGGGACTCTTGGGAACCGTGGCCGGTATGATTCAAACTTTCGATGTGATGGCGGCCATGGGTACCGGCAATGCACGCGCGATGGCGAGCGGCATTTCGGCCGCCACGATCACCACGATGGCCGGACTGGTCATCGCGATCTCGAGTCTGTATTTCAGCAAGTGGATAGAAGACCGGGTCGAGCGGGAGACCCGGAGTCTCGCCGATCTGCTGACCTTTCATTGAACGGGAGAATAAGGATGCGCAGGCGTAGACACAACTCCGACAGCGATTTGGAATCGGTGATCGATCTGACTCCGATGATGGATATGGCTTTTATCATGCTGATTTTTTTCATCGTGACCGCGTCCTATGTCAAGGAGTCCGGTATCGACGTAAACCGCCCCAGTGCTGAGACCGCGGAACGTAAAGAACGGGGCAACATCGTGATTTCAATCCGCGCCGACGGCGAAGTGTGGATCGACAAGCGGGTCGTCGATATCCGCGCGGTCAGGGCCAACGTGGAGCGGCTGCACGCGGAGAATCCGCTGGGTTCTGTAATCATCGCGGCGGACCGGGAAACCAAAACGCATCATCTGATCGAAGTCATGGACCAGGTTCGAATGGCCGGGATCACCGATGCCGCGATCGCGACGGAGCAATCGGCGCAGTGAGCCGGTTTTATCCTGCCGCTTTGGGGCTCGGATTTTTGGTCACGCTCGGTCTGTTCTGGCTGATGCAGATTATGATTCTGAATCCGGAAACCGGTCTGAAGGAAAGCAATGCGGTGAAAATGGTCGAGTTCATCCGCTTGAAGCGTGAAGAGCAGGCGATCCCTCGAAAACGGCCCTTGCCCGAAAAACCTGCAGCGCAACAGAAGCCTGCGCCCCCGGCGATGAGCCCGGCGAAGGCCAGTCCGGGCGCGACGCCGATGCCGCGGATCGACATGCCGGCGCTGGATATTCCGGCTGCCTCCGTACATTTCGAGGGTTCCCAGGTCAGTGGTCTGCAAATCGGGGCAGGGATCGGGG
>JAKEEL010000202.1 GCA_022616595.1 Methylococcaceae bacterium | reverse complement strand
TGCGCGAGCCTCTGGGATATCGGCGACGAGGTGGCGTGTTTCGAGTTTCACACGCCGATGAATGCGCTGAACACGGAAATTCTCATCCTGCTGCGACGCAGCATCGACTTGGCCGCGGACCAATTCAAGGCTTTGATCATATATAACGAGGGCCCGCATTTTTCTGCAGGAGCCGATCTCAAAGAATTGCTTGCGAATATTGCAGCCGGGAACTGGACCGGAATCGAGGCGATGATCCGCACCGGCCAAAGCGTTTATCAGGCATTGAAAACGGCACCGTTGCCCGTAGTGGGCGCGCCCTCCGGATTCGCGCTCGGCGGAGGCGCGGAGCTTTTGCTGCATTGCTGTGCCGTCCAGGCACATATCGAATTGCAAATGGGGCTCGTCGAAACCGGAGTCGGCCTGATACCCGCATGGGGCGGATGCAAGGAAATGCTGCTCAGAAACTGGGCCGCGTGCGATTCGACGCAACACGGCACAATTCCGGCCGCCAACACCTTTTCGTTGATCGCGAAGCGCCGCGTTTCGGGATCTGCCCGGACCGCGCGAGACCTGAATTTTCTACGCCCCACCGATTCGATCACCATGAACCGGGACCGCCTCCTGGCCGATGCGAAGTCAAAGGCGCTGCAGATCGCGCAGCATTATTCGGCACCCAAACAGGCGGCCGCAGAAATCGCTACGGCGCCGATCGATGACTGGTTGCCGGGAGCGATCGACGAAATCGGCGGCGACCGTCCGGTTTCTGATTACGAGCGAAGCATTTTGGAACACCTGGCCGGCGTTTTTTCTGCCGGCCCTGACGGATCACGGGTCGATGAGCAGACATTGCTGGACCGCGAACTCGAAAATTTCCTGTTTCTCGTTCGCCAACCCAAGACCCGGGAGCGTATTGAATTCCTACTGAAAACCGGAAAACCGCTGAATAATTAGAGAGGAAGGCCTTGAATTCTCAGCAATACTGAATCCTGCGGATTTTCCCGGCTTGCGGCAAGCGATAGAAATGCCGGATGTCATCGATCATCATCTGATTTCGTTTCTTGCGCAAATACCGGTCTTCGAGCTGCATGCAATATTTTCCGGCGTAAAAATTGGCATCCTTGTAGCGGGTCAGCGACTGGTCGTCCAGGCTTTCGTCGAAGCGCACCCGATGAAACAGATCATCCCGGATCTGGCGCGAAAACCAACGTTGTTCCTGAAGCTTCATCAGCCACCATGAGGCGATGTATTTGTCGACTTCGGCCTGCATTTCCAACTCCATGAGCGTGACCGGTTTTTCGACCCGCGCATTCCACATCAGATACAAAAAATGGCTGACCCCCTCCAGAGCAATCCAAAAATCGCTCAGATTGCCGCCGTGCAAACCCACCAATGGATTTTCCCGGTCCAGATGGTCGACCACCGATTGATCCAGGTAAAGCGAAACATCGAGGCCTTCCGAACCGGATCGGATCAACAGCTTTTCCTTGACCTCGCGTGCGTTGACGCTGGTATCGAGCTGCCGGGCAAGCGCCGCATCGGTAATCAGGAAATCCTCGACCGAATGCTCGACTTTAATCCGATAGATCGATTCGAGCGTGGCCTGGAACGAATTCAAACGCATTCCGGATTGCATCGGCCAACGCTCAATGATGTCGTTTGCCGGGCGAGCAATCCAAGGGGCAAATTCCGAAACCGCGCAGTTTTTTCTCGGCGCGCCTGCTTCCGGTTTTCAACCAGATTTCATAAATTCTCAACAAATCGGCATTGGAACTCAGATTGGACTTTTCACCGACCTCGGCGAGAATGTCGACGAAAGCCGTGAACTTAGCCGCAAGTTCGGAGAACACTTCGCTGTAAACGTCGTCGCGTTCGCGGCTTTTGAAGGACTCCGAAACATAGCCGTAGGCGGCACCCCCCATGCCGATGTAGTAATCGATATCGACCGCCCGGTTGTTGAGGCTGTCGGCGAATAAACCCGCAACGAACAGCGCGACATCTCCGAGCCTGCGCATGGCCTGGCGGCGTTCCAGTTCGGATTTCAATTGCACGGCTCTCGCGTACAATTTCGCGAGCGGGGTCACGCGGGGTCCCTCGCTTTTCTCCTGAAAGAAAGTGTTGGAATCCGCAAAACGTGTTAGAAGATTGACAACATAATACACCGCATCTTCAGTCGTATCCACGCTCTGATTGACGACGGCCGTGGCCACGGATTTCCTGAAATACTCGATGACATTGACGTTGACAATCAATTTTTCGCTTACACACGCGGCCATTGCGCCTCCTGTGATCAGAAAAGGTTAATTGACCTCCGCAAGACGGCGAACAGACCGTTGTGGAACGTTTCGCCGACCGGAACGGAATACCCCGTTGCGCCGTCCTGCCCACCCCTCTCAGGTTTAATTTAGTGATTAACGCCCGGTTTGGCAATGCCCGGTGAATCGTCGCCGGTTAACACGGAGTTGAACCTGATTTTACTTACAATCAAGCAATTTCGCTGCCAACTAAGAAGGATTGGATTTATAATTTTATAGCCACAGGGTGTCCGCGCTCGCGGACACCACGTACGGATCACTAAGGTTGAGAAAAACAAACGGATTTCATATCATTGCCGAAGCGCTGCAGGGCGGGCGCCAAAACAATAAATTAAACAATCGGTGAGGAATCGACGTGGGCATACTGTCTCAATTTTCCGCGAATTCAAATCTCAAAAGCGGCAAGAAACTATTGGAATCGGCAATGAAGGCGCAGGGTGAGGAAGCCGACCGTTTATTCAAACAGGCGTGTTCAAAATTTGAATTGGTCGTCAACGGCGGCACAAAAGTACTGGAAGGCCTGCATCAGTGGGGTTTGGCCTTGCATGGCCATGCGAAGATCCACGAAGGCCCGGACGCGGAAAAGCTATTCAGCGGGGCCTATTCCAAGTACGGCGCGGCGATGGTGATCGAACCCAAAAACCACGAAGTCCTGAACGATTGGGGCGCCACCATGATGGACCAGGCCCGAATGTTGCGGGCCGATCGGAATCACGTCCTGTACCAGCAGGCAAAAGAAAAATTTCTGGCCGCGGAAGAATTCTGGCCCGGGATATCCGCCTACAACCTGGCCTGTATCGCGTGTTTGCAGAATGACCTGAAAGGCTGTGAAGAGCAATTGAACGCGGCATTCGAGCGCGGCAATCTGCCGCCTGTCGATGAGATCCGGAATGATGCCGATCTCGCGAACATCAATCAATCGGAATGGTTCCAGGAATTTTTGGATTCCATGACTGCCAGAAAATGACCTCGGGCGAGAAATACCCCGGGGCTCGGATGTTTCCCGTTCTGCGGACCTGCACGGTCGAGGCTGCGTTCCGGAAAACGCCCGTGATCCTTCAGCCCATAAGATCCTGCAGCAAGCCGTTCAATTTGTGAACGAATGCAGCCGGATCTTCCAGTTGACCGCCTTCACTGAGCAAGGCCTGGTCGAACAGTATCCGGGTCAAGTCCTCGAAGCGCCGGGAATCCGATTCATTTTTCAAACGCACCACCAAGGGGTGCTCGGGATTGATCTCGAAGATCGGCTTGCTGCCGCCCGGCATTTTCTGGCCGGCCTCCTTCATAATCCTTTCCATGTTCAGACTCATCCCGTAGGATTCGGTCACCAGGCAGGCCGCCGATTCAGTCAAGCGGTGACTCACCCGGACCTCGCCGACCTGTTCACCGAGTATCTTCTTGACCCTCTCGATCAGATCCTTGTGCTCCTCGGCGATTTGCTTGCGTTGTTCCTTGTTTTCTTCATCGGCCAGCTTGCCGAGATCCAGCTCACCCTTCGCGACGGATTGCAGTGTCTTGCCCTCGAATTCAGTCAGATGACTCACGAGCCATTCGTCGATAGGATCGGACAATAACAGGACTTCGATGCCTTTCTTGCGGAAAATTTCCAGGTGCGGACTATTCTTGGCCGCCGCATGACTTTCGCCGGTGATGTAGAAAATCTTGTCCTGGCCTTCCTTCATGCGGCCCACATAGTCTTCCAGAGCAACGTCCTGCACCGGTGAATCCGAGTGGGTGCTTGAAAATCGCAATAGCTTCGCGATCCGGTCTTTATTCTTGTAATCTTCGATCGGGCCTTCCTTGATGACCCGGCCGAATTCCTTCCAGAAGGTCTGATATTTTTCCGCGCCATTTTTGACCAGATCCTCGAGTAGACCCAATACCTTTTTGACGGCTCCGGCACGTATGGTATCGATCTGTTTATTCTGTTGCAGGATTTCGCGCGATACGTTCAAAGGCAGCGAATCCGAATCGATCACGCCGCGAATGAATCTCAGATAGCGCGGCATCAACTGTTCCGCATCGTCCATGATGAAAATCTTGCGTACATACAATTTCACGCCGTGCCGCGCGTCGCGGTCCCACAAATCGAAAGGAGCACGTGCCGGTATGTAGAGCAGCAGGGTATACTCGTTGGTGCCTTCGACCCGGCTGTGCACATAAGTCAATGGATCCTGGAAATCATGGCCGACATGCTTGTAGAATTCGTGATAGGACTTTTCGTCGATGTCCTGCTTCGACTTGGCCCAGAGCGCCGAGGCGCTGTTCACGGTTTCTTCCTCCGGTACCACGATTTCCTTGTCGTCCTTTTTCTTGTCTTGCTCGAAGATTTCCTTGTCCATGCGGATCGGCAGGGATATGTGGTCGGAAAATTTGGTGATGATCGAGCGCAGGCGGTAACCGTTCAGGAATTCATCCTCGCCTTCGCGCAGATGCAGGGTCACCTCGGTACCCCGTTCGCGTTTCCGGACGGTTTCGATCGTGTATTCCCCTTCCCCGGTGGATTCCCAGAGGACGCCGTGTTCGGCATCGACCCCGGCCCGGCGCGTTTTGACCGTCACTTTATCGGCCACGATGAAGGACGAATAAAAGCCGACTCCGAACTGGCCGATCAACTGGCTGTCCTTGGCAGCGTCTCCGGTCAGGGCTTCGAAAAACTTGCGGGTCCCCGATTTGGCGATGGTTCCGATATTTTCCTGGACTTCGTCCCGGGTCATGCCGATTCCGTTATCCTTGACCGTGATCGTGCGCCGGTTTTTGTCGAACTCCACGCGAATCTTCAGGTCGCTGTCCCCCTCATAGAGCGAATCGTTGGAAAGCGCTTCGAAGCGCAACTTATCGGCCGCATCGGAGGCGTTTGAAATCAGCTCCCGTAAAAAGACTTCCTTATTGCTGTACAGTGAGTGGATCATCAGATCCAGAATATGTTTGACTTCGGCTTCGAAACCGCGGGTTTCTTTCTTCGCTTCTACGGTCATTGTCGTAACTGTCCTCGTTGTCGGTTGATGATTGAGTTGTGGCTGCTAGTTGAGTCCCGCATATTGGGACGCCGAAAAGGTTTTTCAAGTCTGTTCCGGAAAACGATCGGCATTTTCGATCCATGCCGCGCGTGGAACCCCGGCGGAACCGCTAAATCCGGCTGCGTTGCCAACCGGCTTCGTACAGAATCGTGGTGGATATTTCCTCGATGGAAAAGTTGGTTACATCGAGAAACGGAATATTCTCCCTGACAAACAATTCTTCGACTGCCGCGGTTTCTTTATGGCACTGCTTCAGCGAAGCGTAAGTGCTGCCAGGCCGGCGTTCCTGACGGATCAGATGCAGCTTATTCGGGTCGATGGTCAGGCCGCGGATTCTATTTCGGTGGGGGCGAAGCGGTTTCGGCAGTTCGATGGACTCCAGATCCTCGTCGGTCATCGGATAATTCGAGGCAAAAACTCCATATTGAAGTGCCAGATAGAGACAAGTCGGCGTTTTCCCGGTACGGGAAACCCCGACCAGGATCAAATCCGCGCGCTCATAATCCTTGAAATTGACCCCGTCGTCACTGTTCAGTGCAAAGTTCAAGGCTTCGATGCGCGATCCGTAGCGGTCCCCGTCGGTCATGCTGTGGGATTTCCCCAACGCGCGGATCGGCGCTTCATGAAGGGCATTCTCGAGAGCCGGGATGAACAGGTCGAAAAGATCCAGTACGATCCCGCTGCTTTCCTTGATTTTCGAACGAAGTTTCGAATCGGTAATCGAACTGAATACCACCGGAGGGGTTCCGGTCTTGTGATAGGACCCGTTGATCACTTCGAGCGCGGATTCCGCCTTAACCGGTGAGTTCATGAACGGAATCGTGCGGAATTCGAACTCCATGCTGGAAAACTGGGTCAAGACGCTATAGCCGAGCGTCTCGACGGTGATCGCGGTATGGTCCGAAATAAAAAATACATTGGCTTTACGCACGGCAGTGTACTTTTCGCAACAAATTCCGATTACAATACCTGTTTTTTTAATGCGGATACAGAGGATCGGGGATGAAAGAGTATATCGTCAACTTCGACACCCTGGGAATGGGAGATATCGGTCGGGTCGGCGGTAAAAATGCCTCCTTGGGCGAAATGATCAGCCATTTGGCGCCCTTGGGGGTCGAGGTTCCCGAAGGTTTTGCCACAACGGCAATGGCCTACGATGATTTTCTCGCTCACGAGGGCTTGGCCGGACGCATTTATCAAGCGCTCGATTCCCTGGATGTCGAAGACGTGAACGCGCTGACCGAATGCGGGGCCGGGATTCGGGAATGGATCATCAATACCCCGTTTACGGCCGGCTTGGAACAGGCCATCACGGATGCCTATCACGCGATGGCTCAGGGTGCCGACGGCGATTTTTCGGTGGCCGTGCGATCCTCCGCGACCGCCGAAGACCTGCCCGATGCGTCTTTCGCGGGCCAGCAGGAAACCTTCCTGAATGTCAAGGGATTGGAGGCGGTATTGCTCGCGGTCAAAAAGGTCTTCGCGTCACTTTTCAACGACCGGGCCATCGCCTACCGGGTCCACAAGCATTTTGAACACCGCAAGGTCTCCCTGTCCGCGGGCATTCAACGCATGGTGCGCAGCGATCTGGCTTCGAGCGGCGTGGTTTTCACGCTGGATACCGAATCCGGTTTCCGCGATGCGGTGTTCATTACTTCGAGCTACGGGCTCGGAGAACTGGTCGTTCAGGGTGCGGTAAATCCGGACGAGATCTATGTGTACAAACCGGCCCTCGATCAATCCCGTTCCGCGATTCTCAGGAAAAACCTCGGTTCCAAGAAAATCCGCATGGCCTATGACGAACAAAACGCGGTCATCACGGTTCCCGTCGAAGCGGACCGGCAGAATATTTTTTCGATCAGCGACGACGAAGCGGAAAAGCTGGCCCGGCTCGCGGTTACGATCGAAAAGCATTACGGCCAGGCAATGGACATCGAATGGGCCAAGGACGGCAAAAACGGGAAGATCTACATTGTGCAGGCACGTCCCGAAACCGTTCAAAGCCGGGCCACCGAAATCGAACGCTACAAACTGCGGAAGAAATCGCGGGTGATCCTGGAAGGGCGCAGCATCGGACATAAAATCGGGGTCGGCAGGGCTCGAATCGTTCAATCGCCGAAAGAAATGGATCGGGTGCGTCCGGGCGATATTCTGGTCAGCGATATGACCGACCCCGACTGGGAACCGATCATGAAGCGCGCCTCCGCGATCGTGACCAACCGGGGCGGCAGGACCTGTCACGCCGCGATCGTCGCGCGCGAACTCGGCATCGCGGCCGTGGTCGGCTGCGGCGATGCGACCGAAAAGATCACCGAAGGCTCGGCGATCACCGTATCCTGCGCCGAAGGGGATACCGGATATGTCTACGAAGGCACCCTGGACTACACCATCGATCGAATCAACTTCGATACCATGCCCAAGGTTCCGCTGAAGATCATGATGAATATCGCGAATCCCGATCGCGCCTTCAGTTTCGCGTCCCTGCCCAACGAAGGGATCGGACTTGCCAGAATCGAATTCATCATCACGCGCATGATCGGTGTTCATCCCAAAGCCCTGCTCGAATTCGACCGGCTTTCCGAGGACCTGAAGCAGGAGATCCGGCGCAGGATCGCGGGTTATCCGGACCCGGTTTCGTTCTACATCGCCAAATTGGCCGAAGGAATCTCGACCCTCGCCGCGGCTTTCGCGCCGAAACCGGTGATCGTCAGGCTGTCGGACTTCAAATCGAATGAATATGCCAATCTATTCGGAGGGGAACATTACGAGCCGAAGGAAGAAAACCCGATGTTGGGATTTCGCGGCGCCTCCCGGTACATTTCCAAGGCGTTTCGCGAGTGCTTTCAACTCGAATGCGAGGCGATCAAGCATGTGCGCAACGCGATGGGCCTGGAAAATGTCTGGATCATGGTGCCCTTCGTCCGGACCGTCGACGAAGCCCGCCAGGTCATCCGGGTGCTCAATGAGAACGGACTGAGCCGGGGCAAGGACAACCTGAAAATCATCATGATGTGCGAAATTCCATCGAACGCATTGCTGGCCGATAAATTTCTCGATTATTTCGATGGCTTCTCGATCGGCTCGAATGATCTGACCCAGCTTACTCTCGGAATCGACCGCGATTCCGAACTCATCGCGCAGCGCTTCGACGAGCGCAACGAAGCCGTGAAGGCCCTGCTGCAGATGGCGATTTATGCCTGCCACAAGCGCGGAAAATATATCGGGATCTGCGGCCAGGGCCCCTCGGACCACCCCGATCTCGCCAAATGGCTCATGGACCAGGGAATCACCAGCGTTTCGCTGAATCCGGACACCGTGGTCGAAACCTGGATGTACATGGCCGGCCGGCATTTACCGTGAATCCCAGGCGGTTTCCGCGCCGTCGACTTCACCGGTGTCTCCGATCGCGCAACGGCGTGGATCGAGTTCGAGGGGCTCGCTCCCTTTGATTTTCAGCGAGCATCGGAGGCGCCTGGTCAAGGATGGAGGAAATTCGGAAGTATAGTTCGAGCGGGATGACCCGCAATCGATCATAGGGCCTGCCGGATACTGCGGTACAAGCCCTCGGTCTCTGCGGCAGGCGCGATTCCGAGGACCGCGGCAAGCATCTGCCGGCAACGCACATAGACGCGCAACGCCTCCGCCGGACGGCCGGACCGCGCGTAACAATCCATCAAACGCCGGTAGACATCTTCGGCCACATTGTCGATCTCAAGCACGCGCTCATAAAGGTAATGGACCGCTCTTCGATCTCCAGCGCGAAGCTTCCGAAGGCTCTGATCCGTATCGGCCAAGGCCAATCGTCGATGTCCTGCGAAGGCGGTGCCAGGCGTTGCGCATGGATGATCCGCTTCACATAGCCCGGCTCGATGCCGTGTTTCAACGCGAAGCCGCAGATCCGGGCCGTCGTCGGGTGAATAAAATGTTCCGAAAGAGTATTTTCAAATCCATGTCCTGCTCCCGCTGCCAAAGCGAGACTGAGTTGGTCTTTGGCGAGGGCTTCGTCCTGCATGCCCAGCGCGATCCCCGCGCGATACAATCGCACGACGTAGTTGCGCAGTTCGCAGTTGAAGAACAGCTTCGAGATTTGCTCGATTGCCTGCGAGGCGCCGACAAAATCATGGATGCCCAATCACATCACCGCAAGACCGCGGCTCCCACGTTGTGGAAAGCCGATTCGAAGCGGCTCTCCGGATTGCGGTATGCATCGGCGATCGCAAATTCGCGTTGTACATCTTCGGTCTGCCCGAAAACTTCTTCGGCCCATCCCCAATAGATTGCAATCGGCGCCTCGACGAAGCGCAAGCCGTGTTCGCGCGCAATCTCCCTCGCCTTCCGGAACCACTGGCGCGCTTTGTCGCGGGAGTCCTTGAAATAACCCAACGCAAAACCAAGACGCGCGGCATACCAGACGCGATTCAGGGCCGAGGCGCCCGGCGCGTTAAAGGCGGATTCCGTGTACTGGATCACTTCCTCGGTTAACAAAAAATCGCCCGAGTATGCGCTGTAAGCGAATATTCCGCGCGCCGCGAGCAGCTTATAATTCGGATCCAGGTCGTTGCGCAGCAGTTCCGCAAGCCGCCGTGCGAGTTGCGGAATGTCGTTGCGTTGCGGCTGACGCAAAACGATCGCGGTGAACAAGCTAGCGAGCACCGCGAGTTCGACATCCAAGGACGGCAAGGTGACATCCGGCCGGCTCAGCACCGACTGCAGGGTTTTAATCCAGGGATCGAGGCTGGGATAATCTGCCCATTCGACCATATGCGCCTCGTTGATCGCGGTAGCCGAAAGCGTTTGGCCGAGTGTGTCGTCAGCTTGTTGGAATAAACTGAACGCGGGCTCCAGATCGCTTCGCGCGCGCGCCGGGTCCACGCCCAAGCGGCACATTCCGAGCCAGAAACGCAGCCAAGGTGTCGCCTCGCGAATTGCTTCGGGCAGCGATTCGATCCACTGCTCGACAGTCTGCCAGCGCCCCAGCGCGAGAAGAGCTTGCGCCTGCGTGACGATCAGGGGGATCGCGCGTTCAAAGCTCCGGCCCGCGATAAACAGCGGAATGGCTTCTTCCACTTGTCCGCGGGACGCGAGCGCTTGAGCCGTTTCGATCACCAAGGCCTCCCAATCGGCATCCGCGCGGCCTTTCCTCGCCTGTGCCTGAAGAAACAAGCGGAACAAGGCATGGTATTGATAGCTGATCGTGTCCCCGACACGCCGGTCGATGAATAATTGGCGTTTATGAAGCTCCGCCAATATTCGAGCGGCATCCGGACTCCCGGTGAGCGTGTTCGCAAGATCGGCGGTCACGCTCGGAAGCACGCAAGTCCGGATTAAAAAATCGCGCGTCTCGACGCTCTGACGCTCGAAGATCTCCCCGGCGAAATAGTTGAACACCGTCTCCAGCGACTCCTGCCGCGCGATGTGTTCCACAGTGCCGATTTGCCGGAACTGTTCCAGCATCAGGATCAAGCCGGCCGCCCAACCCTCGGATCGCTCGTGCAGGACCTGCAATAGACCTGGATCGAGTTCCTGCGGTCCAGATGCGATCAGGCGCGTCTCGTCCAGGGTCAGACGCAGATCCTCCCAGCCGATGCGCGCGATCAGACCGTTGGCCCGGTGCCGGGCGAACTCCGGCGGCGGTTCTGTTCGGCTCAGCACCATTACGCGTGTGCCGGGCGGAAGCTCCGACAGCGCGCAGGCGAGGATCTTGTGAAAATCGGATGTCGCCGCGACGTCCTGATAGTTGTCGAACACGATAACCGGGGAGTCGCCTATCCTGGAATATAGTTCGCGAAAAAAGCGGCGCGTGAATCCTTCGATATCGCGCAGGTATTCAGGGGTCAGCAAGGACATCGCTTGACGCCCGCGAGGTGTATCGTCCATGGCCGCAAGCCCGAGATAATAGAAAAAGCTCGCCGAATCGCCGTCGTCACGATCGACCTGATACCAGATTCCGGAACGCTCCGTGACGGTCAGATAGCTTGCGAGCAAGGTCGTTTTCCCCGCGCCGGGCGGACCATGGACCCAGACGACAGGCTGTGCTTGGCTATCATCCAGCCGTGAAAACAGCCGGTG
>JAKEEL010000201.1 GCA_022616595.1 Methylococcaceae bacterium | reverse complement strand
CGACTGGCAGGCGCATGGCTTTGTGAGCCAGGGATACACCTATACATCCGGCAACAACTTTTTCGGCAGCAGTCAGGAAAACGGGAGTTTCGATTTCAGGGAAATCGGCGTGAATGTATCGGGTCATCTGGATCCAAACCTGTTGATCGCCGCCCAAGGGCTGTTCCGGGATGCGGGCGGCTCCGATAACGATGATTTCCGTCTCGACTTCGCGAATCTGGATTATCAATTACCGCTTGACGAGTACAGCACGGTTGGTGTGAGACTCGGGAGGGTCAAAAATCCCTTCGGGATTTACAATCAAACCCGCGATGTCGTCTGGACCCGTCCGGGCGTCACATTGCCCCAATCGGTCTATTTCGACGCCCTGGCGCTCAGACAGGCGATGATCTCATCCGACGGAGGAGTGGTTTTCGGGCGTTATGCGTACGGCGACCATGCGTTGACCGCCGAATTCGTGGTCTCCGAGCCTTTGGACAATACCGGCGGTGCAACAGAATTTTTGACCGGACTGCCCTCTGCGCCGGGTAAAATGAGCGGGGACCCCTTGTATCTGGGGCGGGTAGGCTATCAATGGAAAGAAGGACGATTTCGGCTCTTATTCAGCATCGTCGATCTCGACCGCAACTTCAACTCGTTCTCGCCTCAGGTGCCGTCTGGTAACGTCAAAGCACTTTATCCACTGGCGTCCGCGCAATTGAATCTGGAAGACTGGAGCTTCACCGCCGAATACGGGCAAGTCACTTTGCAACGCAGCGGATTTTTTCCGGGCGGCATGGTCTTTGAAAATACCTCCGAGAATTTTTATTTCCAGTCCGAGTATCGCTTTGCCCAGGATTGGACAGCCCTGCTTCGTTTCGATGGCTTGTTCGCCAATATCAACGACCGCAGCGGAAAACGGACTGCGCAGTTGACCGGTCTGCCGCGGTACAATTTCTTTGCCAAGGACATCACCTTCGGCATGCGTTGGGAGTTCGCGCGTAACTTTCTCGCGGCCGCCGAATATCACAGAGTCTATGGGAACGCCTGGCTGTCACCGGTGGACAATCCCAATCTCGCGACCGGCGGGGGCGATCCGCGTTGGGATCTGGTCACTTTCATGGTATCGTTTCGATTCTGATCGGGGTGGTTTTTCAGGAGGTTATTAATGACAACGGCAGGATGAACGATAGAATTCGAAAACGTCCATTTTTAGGTCTTCACTGGAAAGGATTTTTATGGGTGAGTCTGCTGCTGCTCGGGCTGAGCTCGGTATTTTATGCGCTCAACCATCATTACTTGGTTTCACAATTTCGTAGTCAGCGGCACACCGAAGTCACCTACCTGAAACGTCAGATCCAGGGGCTTCTGAGCAGGACCACGGACCGGCTCATTCGTTTGAGCGGGGCTCTGGCATCCATGACGAATTTGCGTGAAGCGTTGCGTTGGAGCGATCTGCGCCAAGCGGCTAAATTGATTCCGAGCGCATACTACGCGAACCTCGGTTACGAACTGGATATTCACCGAATAGAACTGTACACGCTCGAGTCGCACCTGATCTGGCGGTGGGCCGAAGCGGATCATGGAACCATCCCCGACACCTTGGTCCAACACACGGTCATGCAGGTTCGTAGTACAGAGCGACCGGTGAGCCTGCTGGTCTGTCAGCCTCAATGCCTGTTTTATGCATTCGTGCCGATCCTGTCCGAAGGTAAGAACGTCGCTGTGATGGCCATCGGCCAATCGATTGCCGACTTCGTGATAGAGTTCCACGCGGTGACCAATACGGACCTTGCGCTGATCATGCCGCTGCGTCCCGACGTCGAGCAAGATGTGTTGCAACGCTGGTCCGCGCGCGTCGCGGCGGTTACGAGTCCCGACATTATAAAGCCTTTGTTGCAGGACCAGGCTCGGCGTTTCGATGGTCCGTCCACCCTGAACGAAGGCCAAATCGTGAAATGGAATGGCTCCAGTTACGACATCCAGCACATTCCTTTGTCCGAATTCATGGAGGAACTCGAGGGTTCCTTCCTCTTGGTTTCGGACGTAACCGAGCGTCTCAACCGGATCGATGAAGCCGCGCAGCAAAGCCTGTTTATCACGATCATTGCTTTGGCTGTAGCCGAACTGGGGTTGGTCTACCTGATCGGCGTACCGATCCGGCGTCTGGAACTCTTCGCCCACAGGCTTCCCCTGCTTGCCGCCGGAGGGTATCAACAGGCCCGGGAATTCTTTTCCGTGCGGCGCGAATCGGCATTGCTTCGCGACGAGATCGATATTTTGTATGGCAGCGCTCTCGTGCTTTGCCATCAACTTGAAGAAAATAGCGCAGCGATCGCCAAAAAAAATCAGGAACTCGCGGTCGAACGCGACTTCATTCAAGGCCTGCTGGCCTCGGCACAAGTCCTGGTCGTGACGCAAACCCGCTCGGGCGTGATTCGAATGGCCAATAATTTTGCCGCGCAGCTCACCGGCTACGCTCCGGAACAATTGTACGGCCGGCGATTCACCGAACTGATCGGCGATGTCAAGGCACACCAGGGAATATTAAGAAGGCTGGAATCCCTGAATATGGATGGCCAGAAGCGCCTCGACCACGAACATGCGCTGGTCAGGAGCGACGGCGAACGGCGCCAGATCGTATGGGTTCATACCCCGCTCAAAGTCGTGCATACCGATGGCACGGCAATCCTGTCCGTCGGGCTCGATGTGACCAAGCGGGCCAAGGCGGAATCGCAGATGCGCTGGCTCGCCAACCATGACCCGCTGACCCGTCTGGTCAACCGGCGCCGTTTTCTCGAAGAGGTCACGCGCGCCCTGAACGAAAGCGTTCGCAGCCAGCAGACTTCCGCGTTGTTGCTCTACGATTTGGATCATTTCAAGGAAATCAACGATACCAGCGGCCATGCAGCGGGCGATGCGTTGCTTCGCTTCGTCGCCGATGAAATCCGGACTCGCGCGAGAAAGTCGGATATCGTGGCCCGGCTCGGCGGCGATGAATTCGGAGTGTTGATGCCGCAAACGGATGGCTACGGCGCCGAGGCTTTTGCCCAGAAACTCACGGAACTGTTTCGCAGCAGGGTTTTTCCCTATGGCGAAAGACGCTATCGAATCGGCGTCAGCATCGGCATCGCATTGTTGCCCCATCACGGCAACGACGTACAGGAATTGATGGCGAATGCCGATATGGCGATGTTTGAAGCGAAACGCGCGGGCCGTTCGAGGGCGCATCTGTTTACTTACGAGCACGGACATGCAGCCCAGATGACCCAAACCGTATTTTGGAAAGACGTCCTGATCCGAGCGCTCGGTGAGGACGATTTGTTCTTTCATTTTCAGCCGGTCGTCGATTCATTCACCGGAAATATCGTTTACCACGAAGCCTTGCTGAGACTTCGAATGGCCGATGGCCGGATCGCGTCGCCCGCGGAATTCCTCGGCCACGGTCAGCGCGCCGGACTGTCCTATGAAATGGATCTGTTCGTGGTGCGCACGGCTTTGAATATTTTGATGGCCGATCCGGCAAAACGCCTTGCGATCAACCTGACCACCGCGGCATTTACCGACGAGAGCTGGACACAACCCTTGATCGATGCGGTGCGCGAGAATAGCTTCGATCCGAACCGGCTGATTTTCGAAATTACCGAGACCGCCGTCATTGCAGACATGGACAAGGCCAAGGAGATCGCGGAAGCGATCACCCGGTACGGCTTCCGCTTCGCGGTCGATGATTTTGGCGCAGGATTCAGTTCGCTCTATTATCTGAAGCAACTTCCGATTTCCTATGTGAAATTGGATCGTTCACTCGTGAGACATATCGCTGCGGCCAAAAGTGAACTGGATTTCGTGAATGCGATTACCACCATGGTGCACGCGTTCGGGAAACAAGTTGTCGGCGAAGGGGTTGAAGATTACGAAACTTTTTCTATACTGAAAAATCTAGGGGTCGACTTTGTTCAAGGATATTTCATCGGGAGACCGGGCACGGATATCGTAAGCTCGTATGCTGTTTCGGCTTTGACGAAATCCACCTTCTCCTGAACCGACCGGTATCCTCTTCGAACGATGTCTATATTTGTTAAAAAAACAACAAGAGATTCTTCGGTATGAATTTTAAAAATATCATATTTCCGAGGCTTTACTGTCCGTTTCCAGAATTGGTGAGCCCTTTCGCCGAGGCGGTGCATGAACATACGCTGGATTGGGCAAGTCGACATCGACTCGTGACTGATGACAAAGCCTTCGCGAGACTTCGGTCGTCCAAATTCGGCTGGTTGGCTGCACGTGCCTATCCGAATGCCCCGCTCGACCGGCTTAAAATCGTTTCCGACTGGAATACCTGGCTGTTCATTCTCGATGACCAATGTGACGAATGCGGATTGGGCAGACGCCCCGCTGAGCTCTCCGCGGTGCACACGCGCTGTCTCGAAATGCTTTGCGGCAAACACCCCGAAGCGGGTGATCTCCCGTTGGTCCGTGCGCTTCATGATATTTTTAGCCGACTGGAGCCGCTAGCGTCGCAAGCGTGGCTGGCACGGTTCGCGAAGAGCGCTGCCGAGTATTTCGAGGCGACCTTGTGGGAGGCGCAAAACCGTTTCCATAAACAGTGGCCGGACAGAGCCTCCTACGTTCGGATGCGGCCTTATACCGGCGGACTGTATACCGATATCGAACTCATCGAAATCACCGAGCAAATCAGCCTGCCGTGCCTGGTCCGCACGCATTCGCGCGTGAACCAGCTCGTGGCGATCACCAACGATGTAGTGTGCTGGTGCAACGACATCATCTCCTTGCAGAAAGAAAAAGCGCACGGCGATATGCATAACTTGGTGTTAATCATGCATAATGAGTCCGGACTCGGCTTGCAGGAATCCGTGAACCATGCAAAGCGGCTCATAGAAAATCGAATCCGGCGCTTTCAGCTATTCGAAAATCAGCTACCTTCGTTCGGCGGGCAAATCGATCGAGAGGTTGCGCGCTTTGTTGCGGTGCTCCGCTCCTGGATGCGCGGAAATCTGGATTGGTCCTACGAATCCGGACGATATAATACCCTACCCGTTACCAAACGTATTGCCAGAACCGGAACTAACGGGAAACCGGCCAAGAAAGCTTGGCCGATCGCTGTGCCTCAGTTCGAGATCTCGACGGAAGCCGACCTGCTCGCCGAATGATCGTTGCCGCGATCCATCAGGCCGTGGAACTGCCCTCGTGATGCATTCGCGTACAGTCTCGAAACCCCGGTCGGAAAATCCACGCTCAATAATGAACGGTATCCTCCGGCTCGTCGATGACCGGATTGCTCAGGGTGCCGATTCCTTCGATCTCAACCCGGACCAGGTCGCCGGGTTTCATATAGCCGCGCGGTTTCATTCTCACGCCGACACCGCTGCCGGTCCCGGTTGATAGGATGTCTCCGGGCTCGAGCGTCATTACCGTACTCAGATACTCGATCTGCTCGTAGCAATTGAATATCATTTCCGCGGTATTGAAAGACTGCCTTGGTTCGTCATTCAACCGCGTCTCTACTCGAAGACGATGCGGATCGTCGATTTCATCCGGGGTTACGATCCAGGGGCCGATGGGGCCATGCGTATCGAAGGATTTCCCCAGCGTAAAGGTCGGCGAGCGAATCTGCCAGTCGCGTACCGAGACATCGTTGGCCACCATGAAACCTGCGATAACCTTTGCCGCCTCCTGCCTCGGGACATGCCTGCAGCGCGTTCCGATGACGATCGCGAGTTCCCCTTCGTAATCGAGTTTTTCCGACACCCTCGGCCGATGGATCGGTTCTCCGGGACCGATGACGCAACTGACTTGTTTGTTGAAGAACGAAGGATATTCGGGACGATCACGGCCGGTTTCAGCAATATGCTCGCCATAGTTCAGGCTGATCGCAAGATATTTGGATGGATTGGGGATCGGTGCCTCGAGACTGACATCGGCCAGGGCGATGCGCCCTGTGCTTTTCTCGACCAGGTTTGTCAGACGCTGCATGGCCGGCACTCCGGCCGCGAGGAATTCCCGCATCGTCGAGGGGATTCCCTCAGCATTCAAGCTGTCCACGATTTCTTCTCCGACCACCGCACCGACGCGGGAAATTCCGTGCTTTCTGAATGTAGCGAGCTTCATGGTTGCTTTCTGTTGATTCGGGGGGTAACGACTCGATCGTTTGCCGCGAATCATTGTAACCGATCGTTGCGTGCGGCGTCGGGGACCGTTAGCGCTTCGGCGGAACCCGTCGATGGTTCCGGCTTGCCCGGGTTCGGGCGGGGGCCGAGTATTTCTTTCAATTCCCTGGCGCCGATTTTCTCTTTTTCGAGCAGCCTTTGCGCGAGTCTATCGAGTTTGGCGCGATTCTCCTGAATCAGGGATTTGGTTTCCTGATAAAGGCGATCCAGAAGTTCGATATGTTCCTGTCCGAGAATTCGCTCGGTTTTCGCAGAATAGCCCGCGTCCACCTTGGATTCGCCGAGGCTTCGATCGCATGTCGATGCCAGGTTGGGCAAACGTTCGCTCATCCCATGGGTAGTCAGCATTTCGCGGATCAGGGAATTGGCTTTTCCCAGATCATCCGCAGCGCCGGTTGACACTTCTCCGAACACGATTTCTTCGGCGGCACGCCCGGCCAGCAGGATGCGGATCTTTCCGAGCACTGCGGCCTTCGACATCAGCGGCCGCTCGTCGCTTGGGTGCAGGAAGGAGTTTGCCAAGGAGTCGCAGAACCTCGGAACAATCGATACCCGTTTGAGCGGGTCGGTCGGTGATGTCAAGTGCCGGACCAGGGTATGTCCGGATTCGTGGCAGGCGAGTATTTCCCGGTTTTTTTGATCCAGGTATAAGCTCCCGTTCTTAACCCCGCTACTTGCCTTTTGCAGCGCTTCGCGGAAATCCGCGCGGGTGATTTTCTCGCGGTTGCAGCGTGCCGCGAGCAGCGCCGATTCGTTGCAGAGATTCGCAATATCCGCGCCGACCATGCCAAGGGTCTCGGCAGCCAATTCGGAAAAATCGATGTCATCGGCGAGCACGAGTCGATTGCAATGTTTTCTGAATAACTGCTCGCGGCCTTCCTTATGGGGCCTGTCGAGCACGATCGCGCGGTTGAAACGGGAGGGCCGCAACCATGCGGAATCGAGCATTACGGGACGGCTCGTGGCTGCGATCTGCATGATGCCGGTTCGCCCGTCTACTTTATCCAGTTCGGAGAGTAATTGATTTTCTGTAGTCTCCGAGTTGCGTGTCGCGGCGGCCCCGGGTTCGCGCTTGTCCCTTGCCTGTGCAGTCGTATCCAGGTTGTCGATGAAAAGAATGCAGGGGGCCTTGCGCTTGGCCGCAGTGAACAGTTCCTGCATTTTCGGAGCACCGGCGCCTGTAAACAATTTGGTAAATTCGGTCCAGTCCAGGTTGTAGAATGGAACGCCCGACTCGCCCGCGAGCGCTCTGGCCAGCAGTGTTTTTCCGCTTCCGGGTGGGCCGGCCAGAAGTATGCCTTTGGGGAGACTCGCTCCGAGTTGTGTGAATCGTTCCGGATCCTTCAGAAACGCGACGATCTCGCGCGCTTCTTCGATTGCCCTGTCGATACCCGCGAGATCCGTGAACCGAGGCAGAGTTTTTGGTTCTTCAGATAAAATTCTGAGCTTGTTCTTGCCGAACTGCAGCGCGCCGGGTGGAGGACGAAGGCTGCTCCGCGAAACCATGATCCAGACGCAGCCGAGCAAGACGAAAGGAACGATCCAGTTGAGCAGAAAATTTCTTAGCCAATGGTTCTCAATGCGGGCCGAAAATTCAATTTTTTGATTGCGCAGCAACGCGGGAAGGTCCGGGTTGTTGATTGCCGTGACGACGAACTGCCGCTGTTCAGGTGCGAGGATCGGGTCCTCTTCCAACGGTTGAGTTTCCGTCAGCTTGAGTTTCAATGTCAGATCCCCGATATCCAATCTCCACGGAGTATGCTTAAAAGGTAGAGAAGGCGCTTTGCTTTCCTCGGGCGCAGGATGTTGGTCTTTGGATTTTTTCCCTGGCGCCTTCATGACGCCGAAAATCTTGTCGCCGCTGATCACGACGCTTTCAATCTGGTAAGCGTATACTTTGTCGAGAAAGCGGCTGTAAGAAATTTCCGGAGCATCGGGTTCCGTGTAAAACAGGATCTCGCCGGCGAGCATCACCAGGAGTAAAAAACCGAAGAAGGCCAGGGAACGAAATACTTGACTGCTATCCATTATTGAACTGAACGCGAATAATTGGTTGGAATATTTCCATCGGGTAAGATTATTCTCCGGACCAGAGTCGCCGGTCTCCAAATTGTCCTGATTGCACTCCCGGATTGGTCTGGATTTACCGCAATGTACACTTCAGACGGATCATCGAAAAAATCAATCCAGTCCGAATTCTTCGAATTTCTTTTCCAGCTCCCTGACCCGCCGCATCAATTCCGGCAAATGAGTGATCGCGCTGTCGCTGCGCCTGACATCCATCAGATTTCTGGCTGGATAGCCGGTAATTTTACTGCCCGGGGGAAAGCTTTTCGCAACTCCGGCCTGCGCGCCGACGAAGCTGTCATGACCGATCTCGATGTGGCCGACGAATCCGGCCTGACCCGCGATCAGAACCCGGTCGCCGATGCGCGTGCTCCCGGAAATTCCGGTTTGCGCCGCGATGGCCGAGTTTTCGCCGATGATCACGTTGTGCGCGATCATGACCAGGTTGTCGATCTTCGCGCCCTTGCGGATAATCGTATCCTCGATCGCGCCGCGGTCAACCGTGGCACCCGCGCCGATACTGACATCGTCTTCGATCCGTACACTGCCCAGCTGATGTATCCCGACGAAGTGCGCGCCATCTTTGGCGTTGCCGAAGCCGTAGGCGCCGATCACGGCGTTGGACCAGATGATGCACCGCTGACCGATGGTCGAACCATAATGGATCACCGCGTTCGGATGAATCTCAGTGTCCCTGCCGATCCGGCAGTTTTCTTCGACGACCGCCCCGCAGTGGATGATCACGCCGGATTCGATTAAAGAACCGGCCCCGATTACGGCCTTCGCCCCGACATGAACTCCGGATTCGACGGTTGCGTCGGGATGAACCGACGCGCAAGGGTCGATCTCGCGCGGTAAATGGCAAGACCGGTCCGGTTTGAAAAGCTCGGTTGCCTTCGCCCAACTCAGATAGGGATTGTCAGTCAAGAGGAGGGTCGCCCGGATACCCGGTATTTCCTTCTCCGCTATTATCGCCGAAGCTTTCGACGCGCAGGCGTCATCGAGGTACTTGGGGCTGGCCAGAAAGCAGAGATCGCCGGTACCTGCATCGGCCAGGGGTGCGACGGCGCGGATCAGGATGTCCTCGTTGCCACGAACGCACCGGGCGCCGATCTGCTCGCACAGGTCCTTCAAACGGATCGTCATAGTGGTATTTGAATTTAGGAAATGCCCTATATGGTATCGTGCGGGCCGGCCTAGCGCCAGAACAACCCGGCGGGATGTTGCCAACCAGTCGATCTGTCCTGGCACAGGATGATCACTCAACCATCCAGACGGGGAATCGGCTTTGATCTGCCCGCGGATCGGGTCACTTTGCAGCTTGACACATCACCCGGGTTACTTCTATTTCACAATGTTGCGCGGTGTGCCGTCGCCGCGAGCCTACTCCCTCCAGATCAGTGTCGCCAGACGCCCGCAAACTCCATCCCGGCGATAAGAAAAAAACCGCTCCGGGTCGGAATAGGTGCACCATTCGCCGCCGCCGATAAAGCCTACGCCTCTTTCCGACAATATCATTCGGGCGACGGAGTAGAGATCCAAGCGCCACTTGCCCTGTTCCGAGGGTTCGAAGGCTGTATCGAAGGCCCTTGATTTTGCGAGAAAGCGATCGCGGACCTCGCAGCCCACCACGAATGCATCCGGGCCGATCGCAGGACCCAGCCAAGCCACTCGATAATCACCGATCACCTCCAACGCGGCCTCGATGACGCCCAGCAACAGTCCTCGCCAACCCGCATGAACCGCGGCAATCACGCCGGTTATGGGATTGCACAGCAGGACCGGAAGGCAATCGGCGGTCAACACCGCGCAGACGACCCGCTTTTCATAGGTATAACTCGCATCGGCGGTTCTCTGAGAGAATTTGCCGGCATCGACGATCCTGTGACCGTGCACTTGTTTCAACCAGAAAGGCTCGCCGGGCAGGCACAAACGCTCGATCAAAATTCTTCTGTTGCGAAGCACCGATAATGGGTTATCACCGACGTGAGACGCGGGATTCATGCTCGCATATACTCCGCGGCTGCATCCGCCGGTACGCAGGGTCGTCACGGCATGAATGTCCGAAGAAACCGGCCACTCGGGTTGGATGAAAAAATCGCTCACGGGTTTCGCAGATTTTCGATGAGCGCACACAAATCCCGCGGCATCTCGACAGTCCATTCACAAGCTCGGCCCGTAGACGGGTGTTTCAGCCCCAATCGCGCCGCGTGCAGGGCTTGGCGGCGGAAGTTCTGCAAGTGCGCGATCAAATCACGGCCGCAGCCCGGGGGGATCCGGGATCTCCCGCCGTAGACCGGATCACCGACCAGCGGATGGCGCAAGTGGGCCATATGTACGCGAATCTGATGGGT
>JAKEEL010000200.1 GCA_022616595.1 Methylococcaceae bacterium | reverse complement strand
TCGGCATACCGCGGTGCCCGGACCATCATACTTCGCTGGAGGCCCAAACGATCAGCCAGATGGTCGATCAGATGATGCTTCAAGAACCCGGCAGCCGCTGGATGTTGCTGGCTCCGGTGATCAGCGAGCGCAAGGGCGAGCACGCCCGGGTCTTCAATGATCTCCTGAATCAGGGTTTTATACGCGCGCGCATCAACAACGAAGTGTATGAACTGGATAATCCTCCGAATCTGGACTTGCGGAAAAAGCACACCATCGAAGCAATCGTGGACCGCTTCAAGATCCGCGAAGACATTGCTCTGCGTCTTTCAGAGTCATTCGAGACGGCACTCCGCCTCGCGAATGGAATCGCATTAGCCGTTTCCATGGACGATTCCGATCAAGTGATCACTTTTTCCGAGAAATATGCCTGTCCGCAATGCGGTTACAGCCTGTCCGAACTGGAACCGAG
The DNA here is from genome assembly GCA_022616595.1 of Methylococcaceae bacterium. Lineage (GTDB taxonomy): Bacteria > Pseudomonadota > Gammaproteobacteria > Methylococcales > UBA1147 > UBA1147. The sequence goes on along the minus strand of JAKEEL010000200.1, from coordinate 7,923 downwards.
AATATTTTCCTTCAACAACCCGAAAGGCGCATGTCCGGGCTGTGACGGACTCGGTGTAATCCAGTTTTTCGATCCCGACCTGGTCGTACACGATCGCAACTTGAGCCTCGCAGGCGGTGCGATACGCGGCTGGGACCGTCGCAACGGTTACTATTACCATCTGATTTCATCCCTTGCCGAGTACTATGGGTTCGACCCGGAAGAACCGTTCTCGAAGCTTTCCGAATCGGTTCGGAACATCATCCTGTACGGCAGCAAGGGCGAGGTCATTGCCTTCAAAATGATCACTGCTCGCGGTACGGTCAGGAAACGGCGCCACTCTTTCGAGGGAATCCTTCCGACCATGGAACGGCGGTATCGCGAAACCGATTCGGCCATGGTTCGTGAAGAACTGGCCAAGTATCTGTCCCACAAGCCCTGTCCCGAGTGCAGCGGAGCCAGACTGAATATCGCGGCCCGCAATGTGTTCGTCGCCGAACGATCCCTGCCGGACCTGACCGCACTGGCCAACCATCGCCTGCTGGAATTTTTCAATCGAGTAGAGCTGCCCGGCAAACGCGGTGAAGTCGCAATCAAGATCATCCATGAAATCCGGGCCCGCCTTGAATTTCTGATCAATGTCGGTCTGGACTATCTGACCTTGGACCGCAGCGCGGATACCCTGTCCGGCGGCGAAGCTCAACGCATTCGTCTGGCCAGTCAGATAGGTGCAGGCCTCGTGGGCGTCATGTACGTACTGGACGAGCCTTCGATCGGACTTCATCAACGCGATAATCAGCGTTTACTGAACACTTTGTTGCGCTTGCGCGATCTGGGCAATACCGTAATCGTGGTCGAACACGATGAAGACGCGATTCGAACCGCCCAGCACGTGATCGATATCGGTCCGGGCGCCGGAGTCCACGGCGGACGCGTGGTCGCACAAGGGACCCCGGCCGATATCATCAATCACCCGCGTTCCCTGACTGGAAAATATCTCTCCGGAAGGCTCCGGATCAATATACCCAATACCCGCGTTCCGCCGAATTCCGACAAACAATTGCGGCTGCGTAATGCCAAGGGGAACAATCTTAAAAATATTGACGTCAGTTTTCCGATCGGTCTGTTTACTTGCGTGACCGGGGTGTCCGGTTCCGGAAAATCGACGCTGGTCAACGATACCCTGTATCGTTACGCCGCTCGCGAATTGAACAATGCGAGCCTGCAGCCGGCACGATGCGAAGCCATCGAAGGCCTTGAACTCATCGACAAAGTCGTCGATATCAACCAAAGTCCGATCGGCCGGACCCCGCGTTCGAATCCGGCGACCTATACCGGCTTGTTTACGCCGATCCGTGAACTTTTTTCGGCGACCCCGGAGGCCCGCTCGCGCGGTTATTCGCCGGGACGTTTCAGCTTCAATGTCAAGGGCGGACGTTGCGAAGCCTGCAAGGGGGATGGCCTGATCAAGGTCGAAATGCATTTTTTACCGGACATCTATGTCAACTGTGACGTCTGCGCGGGCAGGCGCTACAACCGCGAGACGCTGGAAATCCGCTACAAGGGTAAAAATATCTATGAGGTGCTCGAAATGACCGTCGAGGAGGCCCGGGAATTCTTCGATGTGATTCCGGTTCTCGCACGGAAACTTCAGACTCTGGTGGATGTTGGCCTCGGCTACATTACGCTCGGGCAGAATGCGGTCACTTTGTCCGGAGGGGAAGCCCAGCGCGTCAAACTCTCCCGCGAGTTGTCAAAACGCGATACGGGCAATACACTCTACATATTGGATGAACCGACCACCGGTCTGCATTTTCACGATATCCAGCAGCTTCTGAACGTATTGCACCGGCTGCGCGATCATGGCAACACTATACTGGTCATTGAACATAACCTGGATGTGATCAAAACCGCGGATTGGATCGTAGACCTCGGACCAGAGGGCGGTGAAGGCGGTGGGGAAATCATCGCGGAGGGGACCCCCGAAACCATTGTGGAATCTCCGCCTTCTCACACCGGGCGTTACCTGAAACATCTCATCAGCAGGACGATTGCAGTTGGGGAATAGCGGGCCGGGAAGTGTCAGTAATTTTTACAATATTTGGATCATGGAAGCAGCAGGATCATACAACGCATTGTTTTTGCGTGGATCGCTGTTAATGGCCCGAAAATTGGTTATTTAGTACGACTACATCACCATTCCTTCGTGGAATCGTAGTTCGCGACATCGGAGCATTCAAAATTTCGAAAAATAGAATGAACAAAATGAGGAGTTTTAATGGAACGACGTACCAGCCCCAGAAGCCCCGTGACCGTCAACGTGTATATTCCGATCAAGGGCAAGAATCACCAGGTTTGCAGGACGATCGATCTGAGCAGCCGGGGCGTCTACCTGGCCGCTGAATCCAGCATTTTTCCAATCGACGCTCCGATTGTGCTTTTCTTTGCGGTCAGGAAACACAATGGTTCTGTGATTCAACTGCATCGAATGACCGCCAAAGTCGTACGCTTCGGAATCCGGGGAGTAGCTTTGACTTTTTGCCGCCAGGCCAAGACACCAGCAAACCGGCAGTTGAGTCCCGCTACCGTCAGTTTGATGAAGCGCTGAACCAGAACTTCCACCAGCACAGGACCACGCTACTTGGAACATTGAAATACATTAGTTATTTCTGAGACGGAGACACGCCGCCCCTCCGCTGAAGCGGTTCCATTCCGCCTTTGCCACCGACTGGTCGGCGGCTATTTCTTGCTCGGATATGCGATCATACCTTTGCTTAAATTTTCGGCGCCGGGGGAACATTCGGGCCTCGAAGCAATCCTCGTTATATCGAAACCAGGACGTTAAAATCGATCGCTCGGTTTGAATCGACGGGCCGAATTTTCATCCGCTACTTGACTTGTTCTGGTTTAGAGCAGAATTTCCGATGTCCACCAATAATCCCGAGGCCATTCAAAGCATCGATCCCGATGCGCAGTCCGCTCCGAGTGCGGACCCGCTTGACGTTTTGCGAGCCGGTTTGTCAGAACCTGAATTCGCGCCGATTGTCAACGCCTTAAAAATCCCCATTCCGGGTGAAGGGTCCGTACCCGCACGTCCCAGAGGGATCGATGTCGCCTTGATATTGAAACCCCTTGGCGTTGATTCAGCGACTCTCACCGCCGCGATTCTAAGCGATTCCAGGTTTGCGGCTACCTTGGACATAAAGGACATTGAAGCGGGTTACGGGGCACCGGTTGCCAATCTGGTCCGGAATGTCCGATGGCTCAATACCTTCAACGTATATTCTCGCGATGTGATCCACAATCCAAATCAGGCCGAAATTTTACGCAGGATGTTGTTGGCAATGGTCGATGACGTACGCGCGGTTCTGATCAAACTCGCATATCGTGTTGAAAGACTCCGGAAGCTGTCCCAAGAAGACGATGCGATCCGCCATTACATTGCCCGCGAAACCCTCGAACTTTATTCCCGGCTGGCCAACCGGCTCGGGATCAGGCAATTAAAGTGGGAATTGGAAGATCTCGCTTTCCGCTACCTGAACCCGCAAATTTATCGAAAATTAGCCGATTCGCTGATCGAAAGCCGATCTACCCGCGAGGCTTACGTGAATCGTTTCGTCGCTATCCTTGGACACCGCCTTGAAGAAGAGAACATCGATGCCGAAATTTACGGCCGCCCCAAACATATCTACAGCATTTGGAAAAAAATGCAGCGCAAGCAGGTCGATTTCAAAGATGTGTATGACCTGAGAGCGGTTCGTGTCATCGCCGACAAGGTTTCGACTTGCTACAGTATACTCGGGATCATCCATGGGCTATGGCATTATGTACCGCAGGAATTCGATGACTATATCGCCAATCCCAAAACCAACGGCTACCAGTCCCTCCACACGGTCGTGGTCGGTCCGGACGGCGCGATGGTCGAGATTCAGATCCGCACCGCTGAAATGGACCAATTCGCGGAACTCGGCATCGCCGCCCATTGGCGGTACAAAGAAGGCCGCAACCACGATAAAACCGCCACAAAAAGCATCGAAGCCCTGCGACGATTGCTCGACAACCGGGAGGATGACCAACACCTGTTGGACGACTTCCGGACCGATTTATACACCGACCGAATATTTGTCCTGACGCCGAATGGTGAACTCAAAGAATTACCGCGCGGTGCCACGCCGCTCGATTTCGCTTATTCGATCCATTCCGAGGTCGGACATCGCTGTCGCGGGGCAAAAGTCAATCAGCGAATCGTACCTCTGACTTATTTGTTGCAGTCGGGGGAGCAGGTTGAGATCCTCACTTCCCGGAACGGCACACCGAGCCGCAATTGGCTGGACCCCCACCTTGGTTATCTGAATACTCCCGGTGCACGCAGCAAAGTACGCCATTGGTTTCGGAAACGGGACCACGAACGCAATTTGCGAGACGGGAAAGCCATTCTGGAGAAACAACGTCTGCTCACCGGGATTCCGGAAGTCGATAAATCTGCACTGATTAGACATTTCCGACTGTCTGGTTTCGATGAATTACTGATCGCGATAGGTCGAGCCGATATCAGCCCCGGGCAATTGAAGGACGCACTCCTGCCCCCCGGGAAAAACGATGATTTTCTAGACATCACCCCCGTTCGAAAAACCGCGCCATCTCCAGCCCCCGCTAGAAATGATATCACCGTCCACGGGGTCGACAACCTGCTGACCGCGATCGCGCAGTGCTGTAAACCCATATCCGGAGACCCGATTATCGGATTCATCAGCGGCTCCAAAGGGATCGTGGTTCATCGGAAGAGCTGCAGAAACATTAAAGAGCTTCCAAGCCAGAAGCACAATCGCTTGGTTGAAGTCGACTGGGGAGAGAACCCTCGAGCCCACGCCGTGGAAGTGTTGGTCCGGGCCATTGACCGAACCGGCCTGTTGAAGGACATCACGCATATTCTGGCAAACGAACAAATCCACATCCTCGAAGCGACGAGCAGGTCAAACTCCAATCATCACACCGTCACGATCAACCTGACCTTGGAACTGATTGATACCGCACAATTGGACAGAACACTGGAAAGAATTAATCAGCTGCCCCATATCGTTGCGGTCGCCCGAAGGGACTAGCGTATCGCTTCAGTGAAACAGATCTATTGGATTGGTCTCAGGTCAGGCTTAGCGGGAATGAAATTCATTCGATTCAAAAAAATGGATGCTGAAAAGCTTTTGTTCATCCAACCAGTGCTTTCGGCACACCAGTCCCGCTCGACGGGCCAGGCCATGAATGCTTTCCAGCGTAAACTTATGCGAATTTTCGGTATGAATCCGCTCGTGTTTTCCAAGCTTGAAACGATGACCGTCGATTTTGACCTCGTGATCGACCCGGCTTTCCAGGTGCATTTCGATCCGACTGGCTTCTTCGTTGAAAAACGCTTTGTGTGAAAAGCGGTCGGTATCGAAATTTCCACCCAGTTCGTTATTGATGCGTACCAGCAGGTTTTTGTTGAAGGTTTCCGTCACACCTTCGCGGTCATCGTAGGCGGCTTCCAGCATTGCGATCGCCTTGACCATATCCACCCCCAATATCAATGCACCCTCGCTGCCTATCAGCTCGCGCATTTTTTTAAGAAACGACATCGCATCATCCGACTCGAAATTTCCGAGAGTCGAACCCGGAAAAAATACGACGCGACGATTGATGTCATCCGGCTTCGGCCAATGCATGGCTTGCGTAAAGTCGCCGATCAACGGCACGATCGGCAACAACGGAAAACGCTGTCGAACGGCCCGGGCGCTTCTGAGGAGAAAGTCTTCGGATAAATCCAGCGGGGCATAGAATGATGGCGATTCCAAGGTTTCCAACAAGGTCTGAATTTTGATCCCGGCCCCGGCCCCCGGTTCGATGATCGCGGCATTCGGTCCGATCGCAACGGCCAGTTCGTGCCGAATCGAGGCCAGCAATCGCAGTTCCACACGGGTCAGGTAGTATTCATCCAGCGCACAAATCCGCTCGAACAGTTGCGAACCGGTTTCATCGTAAAAATATTTGCTCGGCAGCGACTTGGGTTTTTTGGATAAACCGTCGATCACGTCGGTCAGAAATTCCTGCCGCATCGAAACTTGAACGGAGTGAGCCGGGTATGCTCGATAAAGTTTCATGGTCCTGAGTCCGCCAAGCGGATACCGCTGAATTGCCAACTCGCGCCCGGGTAAAAAAAATTACGGTACGTGTGGCGAATATGGCCTGAAGGTGTCGCAAAAGAACCTCCGCGCAAAACGTACTGATTGACCATGAATTTGCCATTGTATTCACCGGCCGCGCCGGGCAGCGGAAGATAGCCCGGATAGGGACTGTAGCTGCTGCTGGTCCATTGCCAAAGGCTATTTAGCATTTGCCGCAGGTCGCCGCCAACTGTTGCGGCGGGCGCCCATAGCGGCGGGTCTTTAAGATTCGGATGAGCCGTCCCGCAAGCGGCGGCGACCTCCCATTCCTGTTCGGTAGGCAAACGCTTCGCGCACCAGCGGGCAAAGGCATCGGCCTCGTAATAATTGACATGCATGACCGGAGCCGAGGGATCCAGAGGTTTCACACCCTGCAGCGTGAATTGAAACCATTGATCGTCGAGCTTCCGCCAGTAGAGCGGCGCGCTGCGGGAACCCAATTGCAGAATCCGCCAGCCTTCCGACAGCCAGAATTCCGGGTGCGCATAACCCCCGCTTTCGACAAACGACAAGTATTCCTCGTTGGTGGTCAGGCGTGATGCGAGGCGGAAGGGCTCGAGAAAGATCCGATGTCGAGGCCTTTCGTTGTCAAAACAAAAACCATTCCCCGCATAGCCGATCGAATATATGCCTGCATCAAAGTTCACCCAGTGGAGAGGGCAATCCGCCTGAAGCGACCAGGCTTTTTCGCCGGCCAGCACGCGCGGAAGTTGGGGATTCTGGAAAAAAGCATGTTTGATATCGGTGAGTATCAATTCCTGGTGTTGTTGTTCGTGTTGGATGCCCAACTCGATCAAGGAATGCATTTCATGCAATGCAATCCCATCAAAATGCGAACGAGAATCTTGGATTGCCTCGTCCACGTGGTTCCGATAGGCAAGAATTCTGTCGATCGACGGCCGGGTCAGCAGTCCGCGGTTCGCGCGTTCGAATTGCGGTCCGATGCCGTTATAGTAAGAGTTGAAAAGATATTGAAAATCCCGCTCGAACTCGGAATAGTCCGAAGCATAGGGTTTGAGGATAAAGGCTTCAAAAAACCAGGTCGTGTGTGCGAGATGCCATTTCGTCGGGCTCGCATCCTCCATCGACTGCACCTGCATGTCTTCCGGACTCAGGTACGCACACAGGTCGAGAGTTCTGCTGCGGGTTTGCGCAAAGCGGCTGATAGTGTCCTGAGGCTGGCTCCCGGCGGCAACCCCGGCCTGGCTTTCCGTCATTTTACGATGGCTGGTTGAGTAAAAGGAATCTTGCTCTACTCAGGCCATTATGCTGACCGCTTTGAAAAACAATTGCAAGTTTATTCGCTAATCAGGGTGCGATTAAAAGTGATGCAATGTGTTAAGATTTCCTTTTATAAATATGAAACGTAAAGGAAATGATATGGGCACATTGATTACTGATAGAGATCAAGGCCTGCTGGACCTGCTCAATGCACACCCAGCCCTTCGTGATCGTGTTGAAGATTTAATGCAGATTGTGGATGATTGTGAGGGGACTATCGAGAAAGCCGATGCGGCGGAGCAACGGATTATCGAAGAGGTTCGGAAATTAGGTCATGCGGCGCTGACCGGATGGGCCGAACGGAAAAGCAAGCGGGTTGAAAATCAATTGCAAGGGGAGCCTGGATTACGACCTGCAGGAAATAAGGGTAGAGTAGAGAACAGGCTCGCGCCTGCCCTCCCTCATCAAACCGTGCATGCAGTTTTCCCGCACACGGCTTTCCGATGTTCTTCATGCCGAGGCATGC
>JAKEEL010000199.1 GCA_022616595.1 Methylococcaceae bacterium | reverse complement strand
GGGATTGACCGCCCCTTGTTCCAGCTGGCGGATTTCGATCGCTTCAAGGGACAGACTGCTGAACTGGAACTGTACAAAGTCCTCCATGCACGGCGCAGATTTCGGGGACTGCTCGAAGGTGTGCGGGAGGAGGCCGTTATCCTGGACGTTGAGGGTGCGATCCATGAAATACCCTTCGATCTGATCAAGAAAGCCTGTCTGTCACCCGAGGTCTTCGGGATTAAGCAAGGACAACGAAATGGCAAATAAAGAGATATTGCTGGTCGTCGAGGTCGTCTCCAACGAAAAGCAAATCGAAAAAGAGATTATTTTTCAGGCGATCGAAGCCGCGTTGGAAACCGCAACGATTAAGCGTTACGGCAATAAAATCAATGCCAAAGTAAAAATCGACCGGGCCACCGGAGATTACGATACGTTTCGTAGTTGGGAGGTTGTCGAACCGAACCAAGAGTTCGAGGGAGGACTCGAATCGCCGGATACCGAAATGCCGATCGAGGCTGCCCGGAAGATCCGGCCGGATATCGAAGTAGGCGATCATATCGAAGAACGCATCGAATCCATCGAATTCGGCAGAATCGCGGCGCAGACCGCAAAGCAGGTCATCGTCCAAAAGGTCCGCGAGGCCGAGCGCCGGAAGATTGTGAGCGCCTATCAGGATCGCATCGGTCAACTGGTCACCGGGATCGTCAAGCGCGCGGAGCGCGGGATGGTTGTTGTCGACCTCGGCGGGAACGCTGAAGCGATCATTCCGAAGGAGGAAATGATTCCCCGGGAGGCGATGCGCAACGGCGACCGGGTGCGCGGTTATCTGTACGCCGTGCGTCCCGAGGTCAGGGGTCCTCAATTGTTCGTGAGCCGCACGGCGCCGGAACTCTTGATGGAACTCTTCCGGCTCGAGGTTCCCGAAGTCAGCGAAGGACTGATTGAAATTCTCGGGGCGGCCCGCGACCCGGGATCGCGCGCCAAAATCGCGGTGAAGAGCAACGACCCCCGACTGGATCCGGTCGGCGCCTGTGTCGGAATGCGCGGATCGAGGGTGCAGGCCGTTTCGAATGAGCTGAGCGGCGAACGGGTCGATATCATATTGTGGAACGACAACGAGGCCCAGTTCGTGATCAATGCGATGTCCCCGGCTGAAATTGCATCGATTGTCGTGGATGAAGATTCGCATTCGATGGATGTTGCGGTGTCGGCCGACAACCTGTCGCAGGCGATCGGCCGCGGAGGACAGAATGTTCGTCTCGCGACCGAACTGACCGGCTGGAATCTGAATGTCATGGATGTCCTGGAAGCGGAAAAGAAAAGCGACGAGGAACGCCAAACCATTATGCAATCCTTCATGAATGACCTGGATGTCGATGAGGATGTGGCGTCCATCCTGGTTCAGGAAGGGTTTACCAGCGTGGATGAACTGGTCTATGTGCCGGCCAAGGAACTTCTGGAAATTGAAGAATTTGACGAAGGAATCGTGGAGGAATTGCGTAACCGGGCCAAGGATGTGCTGCTGATCAAGGCAATCGCTTCGGAAGAAGAGCTCGATGATGCGAATCCGAACCAGGACCTGTTGGATATGGAAGGAATCGACAAAGAACTTGCGTTCAAGCTGGCCAGCAAGGGCATCGCGACGATGGAGGATCTAGCCGAACTTTCCATCGATGAATTATCGGAAATCACCGGCGTGGATCAGAATAAGGCCGGTCAGCTGATCATGACCGCACGCGCCCCGTGGTTTATCGATGAAAAAGCGCGTAAATAGGACGGAGGGTTTGAATTGATGGCAAATGTGACCGTACGACAGCTTGCGAATACGCTGAACATCTCGCTGGACAAGCTCGTGGCTCAATTGGAAAACGCGGGATTGGACATTTCCGGCGCCGATGATATGCTGGACGATATCGAGAAGCGTAAACTGCTGAGTCATTTACGCAAGAGTCACGGAAAAGAAGCCAGTACCAATGCCACGCCGAAGCAGGTGGTCCTGACGCGCAGAAAAACACAAGTTCTTCAGCAGACCAAGGTCCCTGGAAGAAGCCCCAAGACCGTCAGCGTCGAGGTGCGTAAGCGCCGTACTTATGTCAAACGCTCGGAACAGGTCAGAGATGAATCAACCCGGGAAGTCGAAGAATTGAAAAAAGCGCTCGAGGACCAGCGCCGCCTGATCGAAGAACAGGAAAACGAACGGCAAGAACGCGAGGCCGCCCTGCAGATCAAATTACAGGAAGAAGAACAAGAACGAAAAAGGATCGAGGAAGAAAAACGTCTGGAAGAGGAACGCAAACAACGAGAATTGGAATCCAGGAAAGTCGATGATACGGAGGTCAAGCGCGGCAGGGATGAAGAAAAACGGGAAAAGGAGAAAGTGGCCAAACGCGAAGCCGAAAAGACTCGTAAAAAGTTTTCCAAGCAGGATCCCGAAGCCGTCTCGGTTTCGGCCGGCAGATTGCATGTAGACGCGGCCACCAAGCGGAAAAAGAAAAAACGCCGCCCGGAGATTCCGGTTTTCGGGTTCAGTGATCGAAAACATGGTTTCGAGAAGCCCACCGCTCCGGTGGTTAGAGAAGTTTCGATCCCGGAATCGATCAGCGTAGCGGATCTTGCCCAGCGGATGTCGGTGAAAGCCGCCGAGCTGATCAAGGCGCTCATGGGCATGGGAACCATGGCGACCATCAATCAAACGCTCGATCAGGATACAGCTCTGGTGTTGGTGGAAGACATGGGCCACAAAGCGGTCCTGCAAAGCAGCGAAAACTTCGAAAAAGAATGGCTGGAAGAATCCGAGGCCGAAGCCGGCGAAGAAGTGCCCCGCGCTCCGGTGGTGACCATTATGGGGCATGTCGACCACGGCAAGACCTCCTTACTGGATTACATCCGCAAAAGCCGCGTGGCTTCCGGTGAAGCCGGCGGGATCACCCAGCATATCGGCGCCTACCGGGTCGACACCGGCCACGGTACGATTACTTTTCTCGATACACCGGGGCACGCGGCTTTTACCGCGATGCGTGCGCGCGGCGCCGAGGTGACCGACGTCGTGATCATCGTGGTGGCGGCCGACGACGGAGTCATGCCTCAGACCAAGGAGGCGATCGAACATTCCAGGGCCGGTAACGTTCCGATCATTGTGGCGATCAATAAAATCGATAAACCGAATGCCGATCCAGAACGCGTGAAAAGTGAGTTGGCCGCGATGAATGTGGTTCCGGAAGAATGGGGCGGAGATGTTCAGTTCGTCAGCGTTTCGGCAAAAACCGGGCAAGGGGTCGATGCGATGCTCGAAGGCCTTCTTCTGCAAGCCGAAATTCTCGAACTCAAGGCACCCAATCAGGGGCGCGCCTCCGGGGTTGTGATCGAAGCGCGCCTGGACAAAGGACGCGGCCCGATTGCGACGGTCCTGGTCCAGAAAGGCCTGCTGAAAAAGGGTGACGTGATCATTTGCGGTCATGAATTCGGTCGGGTACGCGCGATGTTCAACGAGGATGGCCAGGCCCTGAATGACGCCGGTCCATCGACTCCGGTCGAGATTCTGGGACTGTCCGGAGCGCCGAATGCGGGTGAAGAATTCCACATCGTGCAGGATGAACGGAAAGCACGCGAACTGGCCTTGCTCCGCGAAGAAAAACTGCGTACCAAAAAACTGGCCGCTCAACAGTCCACCAAGCTCGATGAAATTTTCTCGAAAATGGAATCAGGCGATGTTTCCGAACTGAATCTGGTGGTCAAAACCGATGTTCAGGGCAGCCTCGAAGCGCTTCGCGAATCGCTGACCGGCCTTTCGACCGAGGAGGTGGTTGTCAAAGTGGTATCCGGCGGTGTCGGCGGAATCAACGAAGGGGATGTGAATCTGGCTCTCGCGTCAAAAGGGATCATCATCGGCTTCAACGTGCGCGCCGATGCGAGCGCCCGCAAGCTGATCGAAGACAAAGGAATCGATCTCCATTATTACAGCGTCATCTACGATGTCATCGACGAAATCAAACGCTCGATCAGCGGAATGTTGTCTCCCGAATTCAAGGAAAGCATTGTGGGGATCGCGGAAGTCCGGGATATTTTCCGTTCTCCGAAATTCGGGGCGATCGCCGGATGCCTGGTCACCGAGGGGCATGTCGCTAGAAACCTGCCGATCCGGGTGCTGCGCGATCATGTGGTGATCTTCGAGGGCCAGCTCGAGTCCTTGCGCCGCTTCAAGGACGATGTGAACGAGGTCAAGTCGGGCATGGAATGCGGCATCGGCGTGAGGAACTACAACGATGTCAAGGTCGGCGATCTGATCGAAGTCTATGAAAAAATCGAGATTGCCAGGGAGGCTTGAACGATGCCTTGGCGGAATGGCTTCGATGATTTCACTCGATCGGGCTGAAACCCGCAACGGGCTGCCGTTGGAAAGCGCGTTTTCGATCCTGAACGCGCAGGCGGGCCGGAACTGGATTCAGAATCATGCCCCGCGAATTCAGCCGTAGCCAACGGGTCGCATCGCAGATGCAAAGGGAACTTGCGATCATCCTGCAGTCCGAAATCAAAGACCCGCGGCTCGGATTCATTACGGTCAACGAGGTCGAATTGAGCCGGGATTTGTCGGTCGCGAAAGTCTATTTTACCGTGCTCGGCAAAGCCCATGACCAGGTCGAGCAAGATCGTGAAATCTTTGCCCGGTCCATCCCCTTCATTCGCCGGGAATTGGGCAAACGAATGCGGATCCGGGTTCTTCCCGAATTGCGCTTCATTCACGATGAGTCGATCGACCAAGGAATGCGGATCGATCGCTTACTGCGAGAGAGGACGCCGGAAGCGGACGAAAGCCGGGAGGATTCAGAGTGAGCCGGCGCAACCGCGGCCGCAAGCTGGATGGTATCTTGTTGTTGGATAAGCCCTCCGGAATTTCGTCCAATCAGGCGCTTCAGCAGGTGAAAAAACTGTTTGACGCGGCCAAGGCCGGGCATACCGGCAGCCTCGATCCCTTGGCAAGCGGTTTGCTGCCGGTTTGCTTCGGCCAGGCGACCCGGCTCGCCGCGTACCTGCTCGACAGCCACAAGGATTATCGGGTCGATATCCGCCTCGGACTGAACACAACCACCGGTGACGCCGAAGGAGAAGTCAGACGACAAAGGCCCTTGCCCGATTTGGAACCTGGCGAATTGAAAGCAGTCCTCGCGCGTTTTGAAGGACGGATCAGCCAGCTTCCGCCGATGCATTCCGCACTCAAACGAAACGGAGTACGCCTGTATCAGTATGCGCGGCAGGGGATTGAGGTTGAAAGATCGCCCCGCACCGTCATTATTTCCAAACTCGAATTGCTGGCCGCTACCTGCGAGCGACTGACATTGCAGGTTTCGTGTTCCAAGGGGACTTATATCCGCACCCTCGCGGAAGACATCGGCGAGGCGCTCGGATGTGGCGGGTACGTCGAAACCTTGCGGCGAACCGGTGTCGGGCGTTTTCGCAGCGATGCATCCTGGACCATCGACGATCTGCAATCCTTGCCGCCGGAAAACCGGGAAGAACGCTGTTTGCTGCCGATCGATGAAGCGGTCGCCAATTGGCCGAAACTCGAGTTCGCTCAGGACTCGGTAACCTGTGCACGCCACGGACGGGCGATCGAGGTTTCCGATGCTCCCGCGCAAGGATGGGTTCGAATGTACACCCAGGACAGCCGCTTTTTTGGCGTGGGGGAGATCCTGCCGGACCGGCGGATCGCGCCCCGGAAATTGTTTTTGCACAGTTTGGAGCATTGAAAGCGCGAACGTCGCCACGTGCCGTTCCTGTTCAGCCGGAGTTTCCGCGACAGTCTGGTCCACGAAGGCTAGGTAGTAGCTGATCTTGTGCGGCTTGAGGTTGCTCTTCGACAAGATCGCATGCAGGCGACTCTTGCCCAGCTTGCCCAATTCCGGGTAGCCCGCCGCCTGGCAACGGTTGAGAATATGTCGGACCAGCAGGCTGTACGTCCAAGTCTCATGGGCATAGCCCAAGTCCTTTGGCTTCCGGCAGGCCTCCGACAGCACCCAACTTTTCGCGTCATCGCTGATCCGGCGTGTTCGCCTGGGACGCGGCAAATCATTCAGCGCCTGCAGCGGCTCAAACGTTAATGCCTTGTCGATCGTACTCTCGACCAAAGGTCGATTAGTCGCCAGATCCCTGGCAATCTCCGATATCCGCCTCCCGTCACTCGCTGTCGGCCAAGGAGAGCGAACGCGAGGGCCGATAGTCCCCGGTAGCCGTAGGGCCGGGCGTTTTTCCGGAGTTTACGGAGGAAAAATGCAAGGCCAT
>JAKEEL010000198.1 GCA_022616595.1 Methylococcaceae bacterium | reverse complement strand
GCGCAAAGATCGCGTGTGATCGCGGCAAGCTTGGCAGGATCACGGATCAGTGGCAGTTCGCGAAACCGACGAATGTGGTTGCCGCGGGCAAGGTCGAGAGCTTCGGCGGACGGCTCGTTGGTATCTCGCAGGACCTGTTTCAGATCCTCTTCGGTCCATTCAAAGAACGCCCGGCGGCGAGCGGATTCGAGCATCAGCCCCGGATAATGCGGAGTCGTTCGAGAACTGTCGATGACCGGCTGGCTCAGCAGAAACCGGTCGATCTGCGGATGAGAATCCAGAGCGGGATCGAAGCGGGCCAGTTCTCTGAGCACTTCCCCTTGACGCGCGGGCGAATCGGCTTCGAAGGCTCTGTCCCAATACGGCAGTGGTTTGGATTCGTCATGGAACCCGCCTTGATGAAAATCGTCACAAAAGTGGACGCCAAACAGCAAATAAACCAGTGCCGCCCGCAGTTCGCGGACCGTGATGTGCGTTTCGCCACGCAAATGCACGGCTTGCAAAGCCTGAAACAACTGCTGTTGAGCGCGAGCGCGAACTTCGCAGGACATAGCCGAGGGAATGGCTTCCGGACCGAAGACTCGCGCGGCTTGAAACACCCGGCAGCGGTCCTTTGCCGAGCAGGTTGAACACGGCGACCAGATTTCGCCGGCTTTCGTACCGCCGTACAGATGATTCAGCAGTCGTTCCAAAAACGACGTGTCGATCCGCGTCTGATCGGGTGTGATGCCACCCACCAGAGATCGCTGATTCAGGTTAGTGAATCGAATGTGAGAATCCTGTGTCGCGGCTTCCTGCTGCAGCAGTTCGTACAGTTCGTTTGTTAGCGGAGTTTCACGGCCCAGTCGCCCTTCGACTCCTTCGATCCATTCGAGCAGCCTGCCGTCGTTGACCGCCAGCAGATGAACAATATTGTCAACGGGTGGTCCATTTTGAAATGGGGAGAGGAACTCATCAAGGATTTCATCGGCCGACTGCCCTTTCCATGCGGCCGAGCCATCGAAATTCATTCGCACACGCGAGCCGTTCGCAACGTATCCTTCAAGAATACGATCCGTTGACCGGTGCTGTCCGAGTCCCAACTTCGACGCGAGATGTTGCAGCAACGCAGTTTTTCCATCTCCTGCGTTTCCACACAGGATCACCAGCCGCACGCGTTTCGTCTGGATGTCTTCGAGTAGCGTTGCTTCCAGTGCCGTAGGCACATAAGTGTCCGAAGCAAATTGCGTATCCAGCCCGCGTGTTTCCTGGTTGCCCCAGCGCGAACCGGGGTAGGACTGCAACAGAGATTTCAGCCAATCGATACGCTGCTCCGTCAGAACTGTGGCAGGAACTTCGGGTCGTTCGCCGTTCATGGACGATACGTTCGGCGCATCTGTAGCGGTTGTTTTGTCGATTCGCTGCCCGTTGGTTGTCGCGAAATCCGCGGTGCCCGATGGCGTGTTACTGGCAGTCTCCGGAGGCCATTCAATTGGCGAGGCAATTCGCGCCAAAGCTATTCGCATTTCCTCGGCTGATGAAAATCGCTTCGCCGGATCGGGGCAGGTTGCCTGATCAAGAATCCCGGCAAGATTCGGGTACTCGCTACGGTCGATGCCTTCCCAGTTCAAGCCACGCTCCTTCGCCCGATCGCCGCCGTACTGGAACGGTTCGTGTTCGAACAGCACGTGAAAAAAGCTGGCAGCAAGTGCAAAAAGATCGTCCATCGGCGACGCAGCCTGTCTCCGCTGGCGTTCTGGCGAGCAATAGATGATCGTGCCCTCCGTTTGGGCCGGCTGATCGATTCGTGACACGAAGTCATAATCCGTCAGAACAACGGCCGCCCCGCAAACGATCATGTTCCGCGGACTGACATCGCCGTGTGTGAGACCGTTTCCATGAAGAACGCCGACGGAATTGCATATTCCCCGCATCCAGCGAACCGCTAGCGACTCGGCCGTTGGCTCGTCCTGATCCTCCGCGAGTAGAGGAAACACGCCAGTGAATTCCCTTAATGGAGTGCCGTCGATCCAGCCGAGCAGAGCGACAAATTCGTTCTCCTGCCACTCGCGTGCGACTTCGAAAATCGGCGAAAGGCCTTCGTAACGGCCGAGGTGTGAACGCGTAAGGCTGTACGCTTTCAGTGCCTGCCTGCCGGCATCGCAATCGTGTACCACCTTGGCGACGTAGGTCCCCAGTTCTTCTTTCGTTGAGCGATCCACTTCGACGACTTTGAACGTCGTGCCAACTCCGCCTGATCCAAGCCGGGTAACAATGCGGTAGTCTCGACCTTGAAAACGCACCGTCTGATCCTCCGTCCAATAACGGGCGGGTGGCGCGGGAGCTTTTGGTGTCGAATCTCCGAGCAGTTCCGACAGAGATTTCTCAATGTCATCAAGCTTGCAGCGGTTTTCCGGCAATTCGGTCGTTCCGCAGGATAGTATTTTGAGAGCGCCGCTGCTCGGTTTGTCCGCGCGGTCTGCGAAGAGTCCACTTAGACAGGCACACAGCGAATACACATCCGATCGCTGATCCGCTGCCGTGAGTCCATGCGCCAAAACCTCTGGGGCAACGGTGATTGTATAATCGGAGACTTGAAGGCTGTTCGACCCAACGCTCACGTCCGATGGAATGCGTGTTCGATCGAAGCCGGTGAGAATCGGCAAGTTATCGTGTCGGACCAGGATGGTCTTCGGCGACAGATTGCGGTGCACCAACGGTTCGTCTGGACCGCCTGGCTGATGCATTTCCTTCAAGGCACGTACTGCATCGCGGGCAAACAACAGCCGCGAAGCCGAATCCCAGCCCTCGTCCGTCGCGCGGTGTTCAATAGTTGGTGCCGCTGGATCGACGACCGTAAAAAAGAACATTTCGCCCGCATATCCCGGGGTGTCTTGCCAGGAATCCAGCATCCGAGGTGCCCAGGGATAAAGCTGCAACCGTTGAATCGTCTCGGCCGCACGCTTTGCTTTGACTTCGGCATTCGGGTCATCGCTGGCCGACAGGTCATAGAGATGCAAAACGACGCGATCACGCCGTGTGGGGTGGCCGCCCTTGTAGACGCGGTGAAGGCGCTCCTGTTTGGGAGATTGCAACTCCAGATTTACATACCCGGCCAGTCGCCGGACAGAACCATCGATTGCAACCGCGCTCTTCGGTGCCAGTGCGCGACTGAGGGAAGCAATTTGACCGGGCGAAAGTACACGTGGCCCGTCGAAATCGACAACGTCTTTCCACTGATTCAGCGTATAGAAGGGAACTCCGCGTAGCATCTTTCCTGTTAAGCGCTTGACTTTGGAGACCGGTTGAGTCAATAGGAAAGTTCCATCAACCCTCGGAAGGTCGGATACGATTCGGCGCAGCGTCGTGCCGATTTTGCGGGCCTTGTTTGTAATTTTGTCCGCTTCCACCTCAACGATAGGTGCGTTCGCATCGATCCATCCCGCAGTCCAGTGTTTGACTTCGATTACTCTTACGCCTGGCGGTCCAATCGCGATGATATCGATCTCATCTGACTGAAATTGATGCGTCACTGAGAAGGCGAGATTCGTCAGCAGAATCCATTCATCGTTCCCCATTGTGTTTTGAAGCTGACACTTTAAATACTGAATAGCAACAGCTTCACTTTCGTTAACGGCCTCTCCGCACGGGAATACGGTGACTCGCATTCGGGTACCTCAGTGATTCAGTGTCGCGGTTTATCAGCCTTGCGTAGCTATTGGTGCAAGTCCACTTTTTGTAGAGCCGGTAATTGTTAACTGGGCGCCAGATGCCCGGTAATCTTCTCCGCAAGCGTCAAGTTAGAGAATAGCAAAATAAACGGCTTTTTTGTTCAACGGCACAGTACTTAAAAGCCGATTGATTGTCAATTTGAACGGTAAACGAGTATAGCGAACAATTAAGCCGTCCGGGTGGTGGCAATGCCGTTAAGTTAAGGTTTAGCCGTTCGTCCTGAGCCTGTCGAAGGGCGAATGGTTAAGCCGTTCATGGTTCGACAAGCTCACCACGAACGGCTTAACTTAACGGCATTGCCTTCGAGATCCGGTATCATCCGCGAAGATCCAATCGGGCGCTGAACACGCTTGCCGGTCGATGCCGGTCGTCCGAACGCTTTCGCCGGATTCTGCAAAGAGCCGGGGTAAAGGTTTTATCCGCGTCTTGTATCGTTGTGATCATTTTTCAAATCCCGGATCAATCCAAGTTTCGCCATCGGCCACAAAATCACCCAGTAGGGAAGATCCGGTCCCGGCCGTTTGGCTTTGTTCGGATAGACATGATGGTCCTTGTGGTCGTGTTCACCCAGCAGGATGGCCGAGAGCTGATAGTATTTGCGGGCTGTACAGCCATTTTCGTCCGGTTTACCGCCATGCGAGAGGCAATTGAAAAACAAGGTGCCGATCGGTGAAAGCCCTGCCGGAATCAAGGAAACGATGGTTGCGAACGCGAGCGATTCCGACAAGATCCAGATCAGACCCCACTCCATCCACGGAATCAAAAAACACCAGCGGTCCAGAAAGCGGGTTTCCGGATAGCGTAGATTGATGGTTTTATCGGCGTGTTTCGGATCATATCCCCAGCCAAGCCAGGCGTATAGAAAAGAATGCGTGACCGGCGAATGGGGATCTTTATCGTCGTCGCAATGGACGTGATGATATCGATGGGTACCGGCCCACCAGGACATCGCGGCCTGGTTCGACGCCGCACAGCAATACGCGATAAAAAATTCGTAGGCTCTGGATGCCTTATAGGCCGCATGGGAGTAATAACGGTGGAAACCCAGGGTCATGCCGAGCGCCGAATGCCGTGCGATCTGCAGTACGATCAGCACCCACGTCAAGGGTTCGGAAACCAAGTCCAGTCCGGCATCATAGTCGAAACCGATAAAAATCGCCGAATATAGGAGCAGGGAGTAACAGGCGAAGACTCGCTGCAGGACCCAGAAGAGCATGGATTCAATCATTCTTTGAACGACGGAACGTATATTCTATTACGTAGGGTTCCGACTTCAAAATAACCCTGGAACGGTCTTGCATACCTTTCGTCCTTCGAATTTCGGCACAGGTACCTGGTGGTGCCGGGAGTATTGCTCCATTGCCTCGGTTTAGAGGTTGCGGAATAGGTCATATCCCACAAACTGCGGCATATCACACACCCCTGTCAGCCATTCCGGAATTCAGTCATCCGCCTTCCGATCGTTCCGCCAAGCGCTGCGCCTGACGATACGCGCATATTATCTTTAAAAGAACGAGATTGGCTGACTTTTTGCCTTTCGATCTTGTAAACAAAAAAGAAGAGGAATCGTCATGGGTGTCAAGCGAGTCTGTTCCGGATCCGACCGAAGGGCCGGCATGCACGGAACTCAAGCCTCGGACGGAAGGGCGGAACAGAACGCTGAATTTCCTTCAACACGCTATTTTCAGGTCCATTTCGAATATATGGAGGAACTGCTGCGCGAAGTCACGCTTTGCATCGAAGCTTTGAAGCAGCAGATTACGGCACATCCGCGGAACGGCGAAAACGACAGTCTCGCCCGAAACTACGCACCCTTGAATCGAAACCGATCGGCCGCCGGTATGCGGCTGTCTCTCGAGTGCGACGCAAAAAAGCTCAAGAAGGCCCACAAGAAGAGGGCAAGTAAAGTGGCCGAATCCACTGATCCGATGCTGCGCACGGGATTCGGGGAATGAACATCTATCTGTTTCCCGGGAACCTGCCGTCCGCCAACCCCGGCGGATTCTCGATCGCAGGGAACGCAATGGACTTTGCCTGGAAACGTCATCTCGCGGTTGCCGGAACCGCGGTTCTGGCTTTTGTGCTGCACGCCTTGGTGTTCCTCTGGATTGTGACCAGACCCGCTCCTGCGCCATTCTCCGAAGCCGCGCCGTTGCCCATGATCGATATGATCCTGTCGGCACCTCCATCTCCGGCTGTGACTCGAAGTCCCGTGACGCCGCCCCCGAAGAAAATCAATAAGCCCAAGCTGAAACGGGCGAAGAAGCCCAAGCCGGTCGCGGTGAAGAAGGAATCCCCGATCAAGCGCGTCGAGCCGGAAAAGCAGGAAGCGCAAAGCGATGCGCCTGCGCCGCCTGCGCCCTCCAACCCTATTCAGGGGCAGACCGGCCCGCCCCGCAACGATGTATTCACTCCGGCCAGCACCAACGCCAACTATTTGAACAACCCCAAACCGGTCTATCCCAGAGCGGCGCGCAGCCGGCATTGGGAAGGGCTGGTCATGCTGCGTGTATATGTAACGGCCGACGGCCATGCCGGTGAGGTATCGGTGCAGCGTTCCAGCGGTCACGAAGTACTGGATGAATCAGCCTTGAGCGCCGTGAGAAGATGGCGATTCGTGCCGGCCAGGCGGGGCGATCTGGTACAAGCCAGCTGGGCCACCGTGCCCATCGAGTTCGTACTGCGATGAAGGACCTGCCGGGCAACTGGATCGATGAACTCCGCCGGGTGGAGAGAAGGCCTTGGCTCCCGAATGTCGTGCGAACGCGCATCCGGGTTTCAATAACCACATAAAGACAATTAAACCGAGGTAACGGTCTTGGAAATTTCGGAAACCACCATCGTCGACGGCACGCTGTACGTACTCGCTTGTTTTTCGCTACTCTGCTGGAGCGCGATCCTGCTCAAGGCTGGCGAGATCGGGCTCAACCGCTTCCGCAACGGCCGTTTCATCCGGAGCTATCGGGCGCGGCCTCATCATCCCGAGCACGACAAGCTGACCGTTCGCACTCAGGCGGGCCGGGTCTATCAGGCCGGGGCTCAAACTGCTGCAAAAGCCAGGATGCAGTTGGCGATGCATTCCGGCCGCATGGAAGCCTGGCATGAACTCATCGAGCGTTCCCTGCGCCAACAGATTCTGCAAGAGAAAGCCACGATGGATTCGGGATTGGGCTGGCTGGCCACCATCGGCAGCACCGCGCCCTTCATCGGATTGTTCGGCACGGTATGGGGCATCATGCATGCGCTCAAGGACATCAGCGCCAAGGGCTCGGCCAGCCTGGAAGTAGTCGCGGGCCCCATCGGCGAGGCCTTGATCGCCACCGCGCTCGGAATCGCCGTCGCCATTCCTGCGGTCATCGCCTACAATTTCTTTCTGCGCCAGAATCGCCGATTGGCCGCCCGGCTGGAATATTTCGCGAATGACTTTCTCCACACGGCGATCGAAGATCACCTGACCCAAACCGCGGTGAACGAGCATGGCGATACAGTTACGAAATGAAGACGAAGGCAGTGAGATGAGCGAGATCAACGTCACGCCGCTGGTGGATGTGATGCTGGTATTGCTGGTGGTGTTCATCGTCACCGCGCCCCTGCTGACGCAGGTCGTTCGGGTCAAATTGCCCAAGACCGAACAAACCGAGCCGGCGCCGGATAAGCACGTCACCATACTCAGCGTGAACGCCGCCGGGGAACCGATGCTGGACGACAAGCAGGTAAAGCTGGAAGGTTTGGAAGCCGAGCTGAAGGCCTTGCAGGAACGCGACCCCAAGATCAGCATACAACTTCAGGCTGATCGCGCCGCGCTGTTCGACTCCGTTGCCAAGGTCATGGCCGCCGCGCAGCGATCCGGAATCGGCAGGCTGTCCTTTGTGACGGTGCAGCAGTAGCGTTGCCATGAAGCCAATGGTGCCTTTTGGATCACGATCTCGGGCGAGCTAAGAAGGATTGTCGGCAAAGGCTTCAGTGAATCGCGGCAAGCGCGAATCGATTATTTTAACCTTCGAGCATCTCCCGGAGTTTAACGCCGGGCTCGTCGGCCTGCATGAACGCTTCCCCGATCAGAAAAGCGTGGACCGCATGCTCCCGCATCCAGCGGACATCCGCCGGGCCGTGAATGCCGCTTTCCGTCACGAGGATCTTGTCGCTCGGAACATATTTCGACAAATCCAAGGTCGTGTCGAGGCGGGTTTCGAAGGTTCTAAGGTCGCGGTTATTGATTCCGAGAAGCGGCAGATCGAGCTTCAAAGCACGCTCGATCTCTTCGAAATCATGGACTTCGACCAAAACGTCCATGCCGAGTCCGGCAGCGGTATCGGCGAGTTCTTTCATCAACGCGTCCTCGAGCGCCGCGACGATCAGCAGAATGCAATCGGCTTCGATCGCCCTGGCCTCGATGACCTGATAGGGATCGATCGTGAAGTCCTTCCTCAAGACCGGAAGACTGCACGCGCTCCTCGCAAGCTGTAGATAAACCTCGGAACCCTGGAAAAATTTCTGATCGGTCAATACCGAAATACAGGCCGCACCATTTTGCTCATAACTTCGCGCGATCTGGATCGGCTGAAAGTTTTCCCGAATGACTCCTTTGCTCGGCGAGGCTTTCTTGATTTCCGCGATGATCGCGGCTTGTCCCTGGTCCAATCGTTCCTGGATCTTCCGATAAAATCCGCGCGGCTTTGAACAACCCTCGATTTGGGCCTCTAGGTCGGCAAGGCTCATTCTGGACTTGCGGCGGGCCACCTCTTCGGCTTTATGAAGCAGAATGTTACGCAGCACATCCGGCGTTTCGTGCAAGCCTTTTGTCTTTATTCGAACCGGAGACGCCGGTTGCACCGTTGAATCACCGGCCTTAGCCGGTTCCGCAGCAGGAACCTTGACCGACCGGCTCCACTTGACCAAGGCATTCAATTTCAAACGCGCCGAACCGTCGTCGATGACCTGCTGTGCGCGTTTGACGCCGTCTTCCAGACTCCCGGCCAATCCGGCCGCGTAGATCGCGGCGCCCGCGTTCATCGCCACGATATCCCTGCCGGGGCCTTGGCTGCCTGCGAAGATATCGATGATCATGCCGAGGCTGGACTGGGGGCCGTCAGCCAGAATGTGCGTCAGCGGCGCGCGCTTCAGCCCGAAGTGCTCCGGCGTCACGGTATAGGTTCGGAACCAGCCGTCGCGCAGTTCCGCGATTCGGGTCGGCGCGGCGATGCTGATTTCATCCAGGCCATCCTCCGCGTGCAACACGAGTACATGGCGGCTTCCGAGCCGTTGCAGGGCACGCGCCATGGGTTCCAGCCAAACTTCCGCAAATACGCCGAGCACCTGGTTCGGTGCTCCGGCCGGATTGGACAGCGGACCGAGCAGATTGAAGAGCGTCCTGACCCCCATCTCCTTGCGCGGCGCCGCGGAGTATTTCATCGCACCATTAAAGGCCGGCGCGAACAAAAATCCGATTCCGGTTTCCTCGATGCAGCGCGCGACCTGTTCCGGTGACAAATCCAGCGCGACTCCGGCGGCCTCGAGCACATCGGCGCTTCCCGAGCGGCTGGACACGGATCGGTTACCGTGCTTCGCGACGACTCCACCCGCGGCAGCGACCACGAATGCACTCGCGGTCGATATATTGAAGGTCCCGCTCGCATCTCCGCCGGTCCCGCAGGTATCGACCAGAGGCTCGCTCGAAACCGGAATTCGGGTGCCGCACTCCCGCAAAACCTGTGCCGCCGCGACGATTTCATCGACGGTTTCCCCCTTCAAGCGCAAGGCGATCAGAAATCCCGCGATTTGGGCCGGGGTCGCGCCGCCGGACATGATAGTCCGCATGAGGCGGCTCATGGTTTCGGGACTCAGGTCCTTTTTGTCGAGCAGTTGTTGCAGCGCCGCTTGGATTTCCATGTTGTTGGTCGAGCCGGTCATCCGGGGCATCTTTCTATTTGCTCAGAAAATTGCGCAAAAGGTCGTGGCCATGCGCGGTCAATATCGATTCCGGATGAAACTGGACGCCTTCCAGATCGTATTTCCGATGCCGCACGCCCATGATCTCATCGAGATCACCGTTGTCGTCCTGTGTCCAGGCAGTTATTTCAAGACAATCCGGAAAACTCGGCTGATCGATCACCAGCGAATGATAGCGGGTCGCTTCGAAAGGTTTCGGAAGCCCCGAAAAAACGCCCTGGCTGCTGTGATGGATCAGGGAGGTTTTGCCATGCATGATCATCTTGGCCCGAACAATCCTGCCCCCGAAGGCATGACCGATGCTCTGGTGGCCCAAGCACACTCCGAGAATCGGGCATACTCCTGAAAACTCCAGAATCGTTTCCACCGAAATCCCGGCTTGGAGCGGTGTGCAGGGACCCGGAGAAATCACGATCCTGTCCGGCTTCATGCGCTTGAGCTCGCTGACGGTGATCTGATCGTTTCGGACCACTTCGACCTCGCCGCCGAGTTCGGCGAGGTACTGAACCAGGTTGTAGGTGAACGAATCGTAATTGTCCACCATGACGATCTTATTGCGGCTCATCGCGCGTCTCCTCCGTTCAGCCCGGCCTCGGCCATCGCGACGGCGCGGAAAATCGCACGCCCCTTGTTCATGGTTTCCTCCCATTCCTTGCGCGGCACGGAATCATAGACGATCCCGGCCCCGGCCTGGATATGCAAAGCATGGTCCTTGATCACGGCGGTGCGGATCGCGATCGCGGTATCGAGATTGCCGGACCATCCGATATAGCCCACCGCGCCGGAATACACTCCGCGTTTGACCGGCTCCATCTCGTCGATGATCTCCATCGCCCGGATCTTCGGAGCCCCGCTGACCGTTCCCGCGGGAAAGGTCGCCGACAACACGTCGAAGGCATTTTTCCCTTCCTGCAAGGCACCCGTGACATTGGACACGATATGCATGACATGCGAATAGCGCTCGATGATCATTTTATCGGTCAGCTTGACCGTTCCGGTTTTCGCGACCCGCCCGACATCGTTGCGGCCCAGATCGATCAGCATCAGATGCTCGGCGAGCTCTTTCGGATCGGCCAATAAATCCCGTTCCAATTCCCGGTCCTCGTCCTGGCTCTTGCCGCGCGGACGGGTTCCGGCGATCGGACGCACGGTCACCGTAGCGTCTTCGAGACGAACCAGAATTTCAGGTGACGAGCCGACGATGTAAAAATCGCCCAGATTCAAAAAATACAGGTATGGAGAAGGGTTCAGGCAACGCAAAGCGCGGTAGAGATCCAAAGGAGACGCATGAAAAGGAATCGACAGCCGCTGCGACAGCACGACCTGCATCACATCGCCTGCGCCGATGTAATCCCTGACCCGGGCCACCGCGTCTTCGAATCCCTGCCGGGTGAAACCCGATACGAAATCGGTTTCGCCCACCATCCTCGGCTTGTGAGAAGCGGGGACCGCCTTGGCGTCCCGCAATCGGCTCTCCAGTTCATTCAACCGTTTTTGTGCGGACTCGAACGCGTCGCGCGCGCGCGGATCCACATGCGTGATGATTAAAAGTTTCCCGCTCAGATTATCGAAAACCACGAGATCCTCGGAAACCATCAGCAGTATGTCGGGCGTGCCCAAGGGATCGGCCTTGTCCTCGCGCCTCAAGCGAGGCTCGATGTAGCTGATCGTCTCGTATCCAAAATAACCGACCAGGCCGCCATTGAATCGCGGCAGGCCTTCGATTTCAGGAACTTTATAGCGCGCGATGAACTGCTCGACCCAGTTGAATGGCTGCCGGTTATCCGCGCACTCGACGAGCTTTCCACAGGTCTCGACCCGGATCGAAAAGCCCGTGATTTTTAAAACGGTCCGGCACGGCAGGCCAATGATCGAATAACGCCCCCACTGTTCACCCCCGTGAACCGACTCGAACAAATAGGAATAAGGCCCTTCAGCCAGTTTGAGATAGGCGCTCAGCGGAGTATCCAGATCCGCCAGAATCTCGCGCGCGACCGGGACATGATTGTAGCCTTGCTCGGCAAACAGTCTAAATTGATCGGGTTTCATGGATGCCAGATTTCAGAGTCATGAGGGACAGGCGGCGATTCGGATTCCGAGCCGCGGCCATTTCGGTTCACAGCCGGGCGCCGAAACACCATCGTTCTCTGAGATTCACATAGATACCCGATCATTCAGCGTTAAAATTCAGATCGCAGTCGCGAGGAGCGCGGGTAATTCCGCGATCGATTCAATCACATGGTCCGCTCCGAGTTCCTCGACCGTATAGCTCCCGACGTAACCGTAGGGCACGCAGACCGAAAGGAAACCTGCGGCGCGCGCGGCCCGGACGTCATTGATCGAATCGCCGACCATGACGGCCTCGCAAGGCTCGATATTAAACCGCTCGGCGGTTTTCAGCAACGGCATCGGGTGCGGCTTGCGTTCCTCATAGGTATCCCCGCAGACCACCGACCGGAAATATCCCGCCAAACCAATTTGTTCGAGGAGCCGGCCCGTAAAACGGGAATGCTTGTTGGTAATGCAGGCAAGCAAGAAACCTTCCCGCCGCAGTTCTTCCAGTCCTTCCTGGACTCCCGGATAAAGGCGGCTGCGCTCGCTGAGGTTCGCCGCATACAGATCGGAAAAAATTTGCTGGGCCCGATCGAAGCCGTTTACCGGTTCGTCGGGTTCTATTTTCCGGGTAAGCACCCTTTTGACCAGCATGGTGACGCCGTTGCCGATCCAGTTACGGATCTCTTCGGCGCCGACCGGCTCCTGGCCGAGTTGCTCCAGCATCTTCTGCGCGGCAAAAATAAGGTCCGGCGCGCTGTCGATCAGCGTCCCGTCCAGATCGATGACCACCAATCGCGGCCGGGCCATGATCAATTTTCTTGCACGCGGGCCAGCTCGCGGCGCATCGCTGCAATCACCTCGCGGCAGTCGTCCCGGCCGAAAATCGCGGAACCGGACACGAAGGTATCGGCGCCCGCCGCGGCGATTTCCCGGATGTTGTTTTCATTCACGCCTCCGTCGATTTCGAGACGTATCGGGAGACCCGATTCTTGAATGCGCTTGCGCACCCGGCGCAGCTTGTCGAGGACCCTCGGGATGAAAATCTGTCCGCCGAAACCCGGATTGACCGACATCAACAGGATCATGTCCAGCCGTTCCATCACGTGATCCAGATAATGCAGCGGGGTGGCCGGATTGAAAACCAGCCCGGCCCGGCAACCTTGATCCCGGATCACTTGCAGGGTCCGGTCGATATGCTCGGAAGCCTCCGGGTGAAAGGTAATCCAGTCCGCGCCCGCTTCGGCGAAATCCGGGATGATCCGATCGACCGGACGGATCATCAGATGCACATCGATCGGCGCCCGAATGCCATAGTTCCTGAGCGCCTTGCACAGCATCGGCCCGAAAGTCAGGTTCGGAACATAGTGGTTGTCCATCACATCGAAATGAATCAGATCCGCACCCGCGGCCAAAACGCGCTCGACGTCCTGACCGAGCCGGGCAAAATCGGCGGCTAAGATGGAAGGCGCTATCCAGTACTCGGACATGGCATCGAGAAGCATTCGAAATGGCCGGGTATTCTAATCGATTCGATAGAAATTATCAGCTGCGAAACGGCTTTCAGTGTGCCCGCCGGCCATTCCCCTTTATCTTGACTTGAATGTCTGGCACATTAACCCTCTTTTCACTGTTCTTGCGCCCGCCTATTGTTATGCCCTTCAATCCCGAATCCGTGGTTGTCCTGGTCGATGGATCCTCGTTTTTGTTCCGGGCCTTTCACGCCCTGCCTCCGCTGACCAATTCCAAGGGGCATCCGACCGGAGCGATTCTCGGGGTCGCCAATATGCTCCGGAAAATGCTCGACACGTACCCGACCCCGCATTTCATCGTGGTTTTCGATGCGCCCGGCAAAACCTTTCGCGACGACCTGTATCCCGAATACAAAGCCAACCGCCCACCGCTCGCGGAAGATCTCAGGGCGCAGATCGCACCACTACACGAATTGATCCGCGCCATGGGAATTCCGCTGGTACTGGTCGAGGGGGTCGAAGCCGACGATGTCATCGGGACTT
The DNA here is from genome assembly GCA_022616595.1 of Methylococcaceae bacterium. Classification (GTDB taxonomy): domain Bacteria; phylum Pseudomonadota; class Gammaproteobacteria; order Methylococcales; family UBA1147; genus UBA1147. Next base: position 16,441 of record JAKEEL010000198.1, on the reverse strand, counting down.
TGACGAAAACCGCGACCGCTTCAGGCCACTCGGTGATTATTTCGACGGGCGACAAGGACATGGCCCAGTTGGTCAACGACTCGGTAATCCTCGAAAATTCGATGTCGGCGACTCGATTGGATGCCCAAGGTGTACTCGATAAATTCGGGGTCCGGCCCGACCAGATCATCGATTATCTGGCACTGGTCGGCGATAGCGTGGACAATATTCCGGGAGTCCCGAACGTCGGTCCCAAGACGGCCGCGAAATGGCTGAATCAGTTCGAATCGATCGACGGACTGATCGGGCGCGCGGAAGAGATCAAGGGCAAGGTCGGTGAAAATCTGCGCGCCTGTCTCGATCGATTGCCGCTGTCCAGGACGCTGACCACGATCAAATGCGACGTGGCACTGGATCTAAGCCTGGATTCTCTGCGACGGACGGCCGAGGACCTGACCAGGTTACGATCGCTTCTAGAAAAATATGAGTTTTCATCCTGGCTGAAGCAGCTTGTCGAATCAAGACCCGAAGCGAATCCGGTGAAAAAATCCGCCTCGGATGCTCATTACGAGACCGTCCTCACCGAGGCCCATCTCGCAAACTGGATCGAAGGGCTCTCGAATGCCGATTTGTTCGCATTCGACACGGAAACCACGAGTCTCAATTATGCCGAAGCCCTTATTGTGGGCGTCTCCTTCGCGGTCGAAAAAGGCCACGCGGCTTACGTGCCGCTCGCGCACGAATATCCCGGCGCACCTCCGCAACTGGACCGCGAACGGGTGCTGGCCCGACTCAAACCCCTGCTCGAAAACCCGGACCGCGCGAAACTCGGCCAAAACCTGAAATACGACGCGAATGTCCTGAGCAACCACGGCATCGAACTACGCGGGATCACGCACGACACGATGCTCGAATCCTATGTGCTGAACAGCACCGGAACCCGCCACGACATGGATTCGCTCGCCTTGAAGTTTCTGAACCACCAGACGATTCATTACGAGGATGTGACGGGCAAGGGCGCGAAGCAAATCCCTTTTCAACAGGTTCCCCTGGAAGAGGCCACGCCCTACGCCGCCGAGGACGCCGACATCACCTTGCAGCTGCATCTCGCACTCTGGCCGCGACTCGATGCAGAACCGGCGCTCTCCGCATTGTACCGCGAGATCGAAGTCCCGCTGGTGCCGGTGCTCGCGAGGATGGAACAGCACGGGGTTCTGATCGAAGCGGATCTCCTGGGCGAACAGAGCCGGGAATTGGCCGAAAAGATGAAGGAGATCGAACAGGAGGCCTTCAAACTGGCCGGGGAGGCGTTCAACCTGGGCTCGCCCAAACAGATTCAGGAAATATTGTACGAAAAACACGGATTGCCGGTGCGCAAAAAAACACCCAAGGGACAACCCTCGACCGCCGAAGCGGCTCTGCAAGACCTCGCGCTCGATTATCCGTTGCCGAAATTGATTCTCGAACACCGCGGCATGAGCAAGCTCAAATCCACGTATACCGACCGGCTGCCGGAGCAGATCAACCAGCGCACCGGCCGCGTGCATACCTCTTATCACCAGGCGGTCGCAGCCACCGGAAGGCTGTCATCGGCCGATCCGAATCTTCAGAATATCCCGATCCGAACGGCCGAAGGCAGGCGCATCCGGCAGGCCTTTGTCGCCCCCGCGGGCAGCAAACTGGTGGCGGCCGATTATTCGCAGATCGAATTGCGCATCATGGCCCATCTTTCGGATGATTCCAACCTGCTCCAAGCCTTCGCCGAAGGGCTCGATATCCATAGTACCACCGCCTCAGAAGTATTCGGCGTGCCACTCGATTCGGTCACCAAGGACCAGCGGCGGTCCGCGAAGGCGATCAATTTCGGTTTGATTTACGGGATGTCCGCGTTCGGCCTCGCGAGACAACTCGGCATTGCGCGCGGCGAGGCGCAGTCCTATATCGACCTTTATTTCGCGCGTTACCCGGGGGTCAGCCGGTACATGGACAAGACCCGGGAATTGGCCCGCGGACAAGGTTACGTCGAAACTATGTTCGGCCGGCGTTTGTACCTTCCGGACATCCGATCGAAGAATCCGCAACAGCGCCAGTATGCCGAACGCACCGCAATCAACGCGCCGATGCAGGGCAGTGCGGCCGATATTATCAAAAAGGCCATGATCGATGTCGACCGGTGGATTCTTGAATCCGGAATCGCGGCACGAATGATCATGCAGGTTCACGACGAACTGGTCTTTGAAATCCGGGATGAGGCAGTCGAACCGGCGATGCACAAAATCCGTGAACTGATGAGCGGAACCACCCGGCTCAAAGTACCCTTGCTGGTCGATCTCGGCGCTGGAACGAACTGGGATGAAGCGCATTAAAAATATTTCGCGCTGGATGAACTTTACCAAACACCCCCGGTCCTATTATGCAAGCGTCGGGAACGACGCCCTTCTACTCATTATCCTCCCTTATGAGTAGGCTACAGCCCCGGTACCCCCAAAGCCGGGCGAACTTAAGACCCCGGAGCCTTCCCCCCTTTGCTCCGGGGTCTTTTTAATTCCGGGACCAAGGCCCAGCTCGTTTCGGTCAGTGCACGTTCCAGCCGTCTGGTCTGTCAGAGAATTTTACAATTTCCAGATACCCCCTTGGAACCTGTCGGTTACGTTTCTGTTTTTGTTTTATATTTATATATTGACATCTCATTTGCTTATATCCTCTCTCTAATTGGCAAAAGGATTGAAACCCGTTTTTGATTTTTGGTGTTAGGAACTGATCGTTCGATCGTTTCAAAGAAACGAGGCAATGCTGTTATAATCGATCACGATCTGCCATTTCTTCTGAAATCGTACAAAGTTCGGTGCACAAGGCATCGGGGGAGGTTTTTAAGACGTTCATGTTCTTTTATCTCAGAACAAAGAGTTGAGCTTGGTTTTTTTAGTTTGCTCATCTGTTTTCGCTATAAATTCTTCAATACGAATAATAGAAATAGGACTAGATCGATGAAAAAGACTGTAACATTTCCTCTCATACTCGGCGTTTCTTTCCTGTCGCTCGCGAGCGGTGCAGCGCTCGCCGCATGCCGGGATGTGAGCCGGGCCGATTTGGAAGCCGAGGCGAATACTGTTGTCGATGCCAACGTTGACACTAACGGTGACGGCTTCCCGGAACCGGCTACGGGCGGTGGATTTGGCCTGCCCATGTGGGTAACCATGGTGGATGAGACCGGCAAGGTTTGCCACGTCGTCAACACCGCCAGGGACTCCGTTTCTGGACCGAACATTGGCAACGCAAGCTGGCTGGGCAGTCGCGTCATCTCCGTGCAGAAGGCAGACACCGCCAATTTCTTCAGCCTGGATGGCTTTTCCATTTCGACAGCAACCCTTTACGGTCTGGTGGTAGAGGGCGGCAGCCTCTTCGGCCTCCAGCACAGCAATCCGGTGGATGCCACCAAAGCTTACAACGGCAGCCCCAACACCTACGGGACCAACGGTGATCCGCTCAAAAATAAGCGCATCGGCGGGGTGAACGTATTCGGCGGCGGGTTGGCTCTATACAACGCCAGTGGTGTAAAGGTGGGTGCCATCGGCATTTCCGGTGATACCTCCTGCACCGATCATGCGATCGCGTGGCGAATCCGCGCGGGGCTTGGTATGGACAACGTTCCGGCCGGATTTAATTCGGGAGTGGCAGGTGCCGTGGCTGGGGATGAGCTACATCTTGAAAGTTCCGGAAATGGTCTCGTCAACGACACACAACACCCCACCTGTGCGAATACGCCGGCTGCAAACGCTGGCAATGGCGTACTCGGGGACGACGACTGAAGTTCAAGTTCCGCGTCGTCAACTCCCCGGAAAGGGCGCAAGATGCGCCCTTTCCTTCCTGCGATACACCCACCTGCCAATAGGCGAGGACGGATAAGGGTTAACCATACCGCTTTTAGGTTTCTCCCCAAACCAATTTCATGACTCTCGTGAAGCGACTTGCCAGGAACCGAAAATTCCTTTCAATAGCCCTTCTCCTGCTCTTGACCGCGACAACGGCGCTCTTACTGGCCGAGTTTTTCGTGGACGAGAGGAATGACCGCAGCGCTGCGGCGAATCGATCGGAAGAGCAACCCGTAAAGTCCATCCATCCTTCGATGGACCTTGCCTCCATTACGGAGCGGGCCGCTGCTCCGCTGCCTCTGACTCCGGCTCAAATGGAGGAAGATGCCCGAATCGATGCAGAGCAAGCGGCGCTAGCCCGGCGATGGATCGAAAACCCCGATTCCCGGACTCGCCTCGATGGTGCCGAACAACTGGGCGCTTATCCGACTCCAGAAGCGGAACCGCTTCTGGCCCGCGCGTTGGCCACGGACCTGGACCCTGCGGTCCGAATCGCTGCGGCAGCGAGCCTGGGTCGTTTCGAAGAAGTCGGGGACCAGACAGTGGCCGTCCTGCTGGAGGCCGTCGAGCACGAAGACGAAGACGTGCAGATGAGTGCCCTGACCACGCTCGAAAGCCTGCTGGAGGGGGAAGAAGCCGGCTCTCCCCGTTGCAAGCGGGTCGTTGCGACGCTGCAGGAAATGGCGCGTTCCCCCAAGCTTTCCACGGAAACCAAACAAGCCCTGCTGGATTTCGTGAATGCTCAGGCCTATGAAGGCCAATGAGATCCCGCTTAATCCTACTTTCCTGCACCTTTCGTAGCCAACAACGGGCTCAGGTCCGCCCTTGTACGACTATCGCGCGGCTGTTCATTCATGATCGAATACGCGATGGACTTGATTTTTTCAGGGTCTAGCTTGTCTTTTTCCAGCGCTTTCAGATGACCCTCGAATTTCGCCGCGGCCGGCGCTCCGCAAGTCAGATACAGGTCGGAGCCGTCTTTATGAACTAAAATTTTCAGATAATCGAAAAATTCCATAACACTCTCGCAGTCGGATAGACATTGGTCACTCGCTTCAAGTCTAGCCCGGATTTTTGCGCCGGAACCGAACACCCGCGAACCGCGCTCCAACAACGGAAAAATCCCGATTGTGGGAAAATCGCCAAAACACAACTATGCTGATAAGATTGGTTGGATTTGTTGGGACACCTCCAAACCCGGAAGTCCACATACCAGAATCTCTGAACGCAGGACCGCCGTTTTCATCATTCCGGAATGCTCAAACGACTCCTCCAGTTTTTCCAGCGTTTTTTCTTCAACCCCGGAGAAGGCTTCCGCGAAAGTGTCCTGGAATGCGAGTTCGATCTCGAAGGGATGATCAAAAACCTGAGCCTCGATCAACAGGCCCTGGAAGCGGCCAAGCACGAACTGCCGCCGACACAGGCCCGAAGCCCCGACGGAACCGAGCGGAAAATCCAGACTCTGATCCAAAAGCGTATGGCCGAACTGACCCACGCCGCGAATCAGAAGCTGATCGGGTATAACACCGCCTTGCTGAATACCGATCTGAACAACGAGCAGCAACGCATTCGAAATCTGGCCGAGAATGCCAAACTGCGGCTCAACAGCCGCCTCGCGGAAGCCGAACGAGAGCTTTCCAGCATGAAAAGCGATCTGGAGCGGAGTACCGCCTATTATCGTTCCTTCCAGCGTATACACCGGCGTGAAACCGACGCGGAGTATCCGGAATCCCTGCTGTATCACTACAGCCTCGTAGTATTGATTTTGCTGCTCGAAGCACTTGCGAACGGTTATTTCTTCGCGCGCGGATCGGAATTCGGAATGCTCGGCGGAATCAGTCAATCGCTGATCGTCGCCGCGCTCAATATCGTGCCGGCTTTTCTGTTCGCCGGAATGTTTTGCCTTCGTTATACCCACCATGTCGCCGTCCTGAAACGGTCTGCGGCCTGCGGGGTGCTGGTGCTCTATGCCGGCTGGATGTTGGTTTTCAATTTGTGCATCGCGCACTACCGGGAGATTCTGGGTTCGAGCGAAGAAACCGCCGTCGGGCAAGTAATCGGCCATCTGATGGAATCGCCTTTCGGGCTGACCGACCTGAATTCCTGGCTGCTCCTGTGCATGGGGGTTTTCTTTGCGCTGATCGCAACGGTGGACGGGTACAAAGCCGACGACCCCTATCCCGGATACGGCAAAATCCAGCGTATCCATGAAGAAATCCGCGAACATTACGATATCGTATGCCAGAGATTGGCGATTGATGCGGCCGGGATACGCAGCGATTTTCTGGATGAACTGCAAATCCTCAAGGACAATGCAAAAAGCGCATTCACCCATCTGTGTCATCTCGCCGAGGCCAAGCCCGCGCTGATCGCCAAACATCGACACGGGCTCGAGGTCCTCGCCCGGGCCGGAGACGCGCTGATCCACCACTATCGGTCGGCCAATTCGCGCTACCGCAAAACGCCGGCCCCGGCCTATTTCAACGAAAGCTGGAAGCCCGAACACACCTTCGATCTGGTCGGAACGCACGAGGAGCGCGAGCGCTTGGATCGTCAGAAAGAACTCTTTGAAGGTTTTCCTGAATTCCTGCAGAAAACCGCGAACGACCTGGAACGGATTCACGCGTCCTTCTTCGACCGGCTGCAACGGATCGAACCCGCCATTCAACCCGCGGTTCTTTTGAAGGAAGCGTCCTCAGCCTGAAGCACGCCTCCCGATGTCTTATTACCTTAGAAAATTGCGGAAAAACAGCGGGAAACATACGCTGGGATTACTCTATATCGGCCTAGCGATCTTGATCGTGATCGCACTGTATGGCGCTCGGGCGATGCTGGAATCCGCTCAGGTTGCGATCGACCCGGACACGCTGTGCCCGATCGATGGAAGTCCCAACTATGTCGCGATCGTATTCGATAAAACCGATGCCTATAATCCGATCCAGCAACAGTTTTTGAAGCGCTTTTTCACTCGTTTGAAGAGCGAATTACCGACCGGCACCCGAATCTCGCTGTTCGTGATCGAAGCCGGGGCCGAAAAACGGATTCAGCCGGAGTTCGTGTTCTGCAGCCCGCAATCGGGAGAAGACGCCAGTTACTGGACGGCCAATCCGAAGGCCTTGCGGAAACGCTGGAAGGAGCGCTTCGAAAAACCTCTGGACGCAGCAATCGAAGCATTCATGCGTCCATCAACGGCGGAAAATTCGCCGATCTTCGAAATACTCCAGATCGTCGCGCTGAGCGGTTTTCCACCGGGTTCCGAGAAAGCCGAAAAGCTCCTGATCATCGTCTCCGACATGCTGCACCACACGCCGGAATGGTCACATTATCGCGGCGAAACAGATGTCAATGGTCTGCTGAAAACGCCTTACTATCACAAAATTCGCACCGACTTGCACGACACGGAAGTCCGGATTTTGTATGTGCGGCGCGACGGGGCCGAGCACTTGCAGACCAAGGGCCATGCCTATTTCTGGGCCGATTATCTGAATTCGATCAACGGCCGCGTAACGCTGATTGAAAAGATCGACGGATGACCTTCATGACCCGCCCTGATCCCGACCCGAATTCAAACGTAGCCGGCCTCGATTTCAGAAAGGTATTCATGCTGGCACTTATCGCCGGCACTTTGGCAATCGGATACAGCCAGTATTTCAAAAATGAATTGGCTTCCGTTCTGATTCCGCTGCTGCTTATGATCGGGTATCTCGCGATCGGGATTCGCTATGCGGGTTCCGGGGAGCAAGTTGAGCAATTTGCCGACAGTATCTATTATCTGGGCTACCTGTTTAACCTGGTTGCTCTCACAGCCTCGCTGCTGGCCTTCCGGACTTCCGAAATCGAGTTCAATTTATTGATCGTCAATTTCGCACTGGCCCTCGTAACCACTATTTTCGGGCTCTCGGCCCGCATTGTGATCGTAAATTTCCGGCACGCGCCGAGCGACCGGAACACCCTGCAGGATATTCTCGATCACCAGACCGCGAAGCTCGTGAACACCGCGAGCAGGATTGCCCGTGAACTCGAATCCGTGAGCCGCGAAATCGTCGAACATCACAAGGCCGTGGCGGACGAAAATACGCTGCGGATCGAAACAGCCTACCGGACGCTCGACTCGCTCAGCGAAAAGGCGGCACACTCGATCCGGGTGATCGCCGATTCCGCGACAAACGAGATTTCTCAAACGCTCGGCGAACTCCGGGACAGGCTGGAATCGGCTGTTTTATTGTTTCGAAGCGTCGAACAACGAATAGAAGGTGCCGGTCTCGCGGTGCACGGCTTCAACGAGCAATTGGATATCGACAGGAGCGCGCGTCAAAAATTGGTCGAGCTGGCCCGAACCATGAGCGAAGTCATCGCCTCCTCGACATCCTTGACCCGGGAGCTTCATCAGCAAACCGAACATTCGCATCAAATTCTGAATACCTTGAGCCTGATCGCCGGCCAGATGAATCGGATTCCCGCGGAAGTCGATGTCACCACGTCCGCAATCCGGCAAAGTACCCGCACCCTGATCAAAAGCACCACGGCACTCGCGAGCCACAGCGGAACGGTTCGGGAACATCTCGACGGTTTCTCGAAAGACCTCGCAGAGCTTCACCATCGCTTCCAGGGATTGAATACGCTGACCGGCCGAATCGACCAGACCGCGGAATCGCTCGCTTCGCTGATCGAAACGCTTCAATCACGTTCCGGAAGTCTATCCGGTCTGGAACGATCCGCGCGGGAACAGTTGGAAATGATCAGCCGCCACCAGCAGGATTTTCAACGAATCCTCGCGGAATCCAGGGCCGGGCTCGAAGCAATCACGAATCATTTCGTGCGCGCCGTCGAATATGTCACGGAAAAATTACGCGCGTGAAACCTTCCCTAGCCGGCCTTTCGGACAAGGTCCTTCGCCATGCAAGCGTATAACCCGCGAACCGACCGGCGCGGTTTCCTGCTCGGAATGACGCTGAACGAACTGGTGTTCATGCTGTTTTTTTTGCTGGTCCTGATCGGCGCCCATCTATTGGAGGCCAGAAACAAAGAAATCGCGGTTCAAAGTGCGCGCCTTGCGCAATTGCAGCAGAAGCTTTTGCAGCAAAAGTCGAACCTGAATGAAGCATTCAGTAAGCTCGGGGCTGTAAAGGACACATTCGACCGCTTACAGGAATTGCAACCCCGGATCGCCCCCGGTGAACTCGCCGAACAATTCAAACGACTCGTGGAAAGCGAAAGCAAGGCCCGGACCGACAACGAGCACCTTCGAAACCTTCTGACGCAACTATTCCACGCCGCCGGCCAATCGAACACTCAAGAATCGGAACCGCCAGCCGAAGCCCTGCGACGCGTGCTTGCCCGTCAAACGACGATCGAAGCGCAAAACAAGGAACTCGAATCCCGGATCAAGACCCTGCACGCCCGAACCGGCGGTTCCGGCCTCGACCATCTGCCCTGCTGGATCGATCCCGAAAGCGGGGAAATCGAATATCTGTACCGGGTTATTCTCCTCGAGAACCGGCTGAAAATCGAAGCAGCCTGGCCGGCCAGCCGAGACGGCGAAGCGGAAAAACTTATGTCACTCCGCGTACTCGCGAATCGCACCGTCTCGGCAGCGGAATTCAGCCGCCTGGCCGGTCCAATCCTGGCTTGGAGCCGCCGGCAGAAACCGGAATGCCGCCATTTCGTTCGAATTCAGGACCACGAAGCGACCACCAAAACGGCGTTCAAAAAGCACCTGCGCCTGATCGAAACCTTCTTCTACAAATACCTGGAACCCGACAAATCCTGATGGACCCGCGATTGTTCAAGGCATTGACGGACAACCGGATCGCGATCGCCCGGAGATTCACTGGAACAGAACCCCGTCCAAGCGACGATCTTACATTCCTGCACCGTTGCCTGGATCTTTCCTTTCACGATACCGAACGAACCATCCGTGAAGCTGAACAGCCCGGGACAGTCCCGGTCGATAGGGCCACCACCTGGCTTGGACGAATGAAAAGGCTGTTCAAGCAACCCGGGCATCGAAAAAGAGTCTGAATAATTCAGGGTTTCTTTTGACGCGCCGCGATCCGCCTTTGCCAAACTACGGTGATCGCAATCGTAATTGCGGCAATTGAAAACAACAGGCTAATAAACTTCTCGGTATAGGCAATCGACACCGCGGCCAATCCAAGAAAATTTCCGACCAGGGCAAAGCGCCAACCGATCCGAAGGCCGTCGATGTAAGTGGCCAGGGAAAGAATCAAGAGAATCACGAGCCCGGTATTTTGATCGGTCAACTGTTCGAATTGAAGCAGCAAAAGGCTTCCGCACAGCGAGAGCACGACACCGAACCACAACAATGATTGTTCGACCCAGATATCCCGCACCACGTGACGGCCCTGCCGGGTCTGCACGAATCCGATCAACATCGCGCAAAGCCCGAATACCAGCGTGATCACCACCCAGTACCAATAGCCCTCGGTCGGCGAAAAGCGCATCACCGCGATTCCGATGAGAGAAAGGATGACCATCAGGATGATGACGGCTTCTTCGACCATCGCGTAGCGGCTCTGAAGAATCAGCTGGTCCTGTTCGACTGCGTCTTGTTTCGACATATCGCCACCTTTGCTGGAACAATCCAACGTTACGAAAGAGCCCCATTGAGACCCGCGTTCTAAAACAGTTCCGGAACCCCGACGATTCGCCAGACCGGCAGATTTATTGCAAAATGGGCTTGTTTCCGGTCTCCAGTCTAGCGGGGCGGGAACGAGTCGGCATTGACCCCGGTCAAATACGGCCCACCCCGTCCGCAAACCGCGCTACCGCGCACCGATTATACAGAAACGATCGGAGAATCATCGTCAAAAAGTTGAGGTTGAAATCCAATGATCAGCCATGTACCGATGGCGCATCGAACTGAAAAAATTCCGGATCAATGCGTCTACAATTTCGTTCCCAGCCCGATCGGTCAACTCGCCGTGGTGACGTCCGATCGTGGCCTGCATGCGATCTTTTTTCCAAAGGACGACGATCCACATGAGATTTTCTCGAATCTCAAGACATCCGACGATCATCCCGTATACACCCGGACACTCGAACAGTTGCAGGAATATTTCTCCGGTAACAGAAAAACCTTCGACATTCCTCTGGTCCTGAATGGAACCCGATTCCAGCATTCGGCGTGGAATCTATTGCGGGAAATTCCCTACGGTCAAACCTTGAGCTATGAAGAACAGGCGATCCGGCTCGGCGGGAAGGAAAAAGTCCGGGCGGTGGCTCGGGCTAACGCGATGAACCGGATTCCGATCCTGATCCCCTGCCACCGGGTGATCGGCAAGAATGGCGCGTTGACGGGCTACGGGGGTGGTCTTGCGATCAAGGCATTTCTGTTGGATCTGGAATCCCGTTGCTCGGTGTCGAAACCGGCGTAGCGTTGGCCGCCGCCCTGTAGCTGCACCGCACGGGAACGGACTCTCCGATCGGATCTTGCAATTCCCTGGATCGAGAGCCAATATTCAGGTAGTCTTAATCATTGGCATGCGGGGTCGTGCCTTGATAGTTTATATTTTTCAAAGGAATCAAAGCGACCGATTCAATGACCAGCCGCGTCGATTTTCACACCCATTCCAAAGCGTCCGACGGTCTGCTGAGTCCCTCCGAACTCGTTGAACGGGCTCACGGCAAGGGTGTACGCTATCTTGCATTGACCGATCACGATACCACGGCCGGCATTGCCGAAGCGCAGGCCGCGGCCCTGAAAACCGGTCTCCATCTGATCCCGGGCGTCGAGCTTTCGGTAACCTGGGAAAACCAGTGTCTGCATATCGTCGGCTTGGATATCGACCCGCTACAGACCACCTTGGCGGGCGGTCTCGAATCTCTGCGGGACCTCCGGAATTCACGCGCAATCGAAATGGGCCGCCGCTTGGAGAAAAAAGGCATTTCAGGCGCCTTGCAAGGCGCCAGGCGGCTCGCCGGCGAGGGTATGATCACGCGCACCCATTTCGCGCAGTACCTTGTCGATCAGAATCATTGCCCGACCATCCAGAAGGCTTTCGATCACTACCTGAGCCGCGGTAAGGCCGGCTACGTGCAAACCCCGTGGGTGGACTTGGAAAATGGAATCGGGTGGATCAATGCCGCAGGCGGGACGGCCGTGCTGGCCCATCCGCAGCGTTACAAAATGACCGCGACCCGGATGCGAAAACTGCTCGCGGCCTATCGGGATGCCGGCGGCCAGGCGATCGAGGTGGTCTGCGGAAACAGTAACCGTGATGACATTCGCAACAGCGCGGGCTTTGCCCGGGAGTTCGGATTGCTGGGTTCGGTCGGTTCGGACTTTCACAGCCCGGATACGCCGTGGACCGAAATCGGCCGATTAAGGCCCTTTCCGGAGCATGTGGAACCGGTCTGGACAAAGCTCGGGATCGCATTGAATTCCTTCGTTACCTGACCGCGTCCAGAAAATAGCATCGATGGGGCAGGAGATCGACCACACCCGTTTCGCGCGCCGGGACTTCGAAAAATTCCATTCTTGTCTCCGCGATGAAACCGATCACCTCGCCGCTTTGATCCGGAACAATCGCTTATCGAATCGGGAGGCCGTGGCAGGATTCGAGATCGAGGCCTGGCTCGTTACTCCGAATATGCAGCCCGCGCCGGACAACGAAGCCTTTCTGAAACGTCTGAACAGTCCTCTCGCCTGTGCAGAGCTGGCACGCTTCAACGTAGAATTGAACAATCGTCCGGTCGACCTGACCGGAGCAGCACTCGAAACCCTGCATCAGGACCTGGAAAACATTACGGCAGCCGCCCGGGGAACCGCGCAGGAGCTGCATCTTCGTATCGTCCTGATCGGAATCCTGCCGACCCTGCGGCAAAGCCAGCTAACATTGGCCAACATGTCCGATAGGAATCGTTTCCGAGCCTTGAACGAGCAAATTTTCCAGGCACGGAAAGGCCGGCCGATTCACATCGAAATCGGAGGCCGCGAGCACCTCAACATCGAACATTACGATGTCATGATCGAGTCGGCAGCGACTTCCTTTCAGATCCATCTGCAGACCCCGCTCGCTTCGGCGCACCATGTATACAATGCCGCGATCATCGCCTCGGCTCCGTGCGTTGCGGTCGGCGCCAATTCCCCCTACGTGTTCGGCCGCGACCTGTGGGCCGAAACCCGGATTCCCTTGTTCGAACAATCGATCGGAGTCGGCGGTTACAACGGGGTGGCGCAGGGTCCCTTGCGCCGCGTCGGTTTCGGATCGGACTACGCGCGCAAATCGATCATGGAATGTTTCACCGAGAACCTCGAGCATTTTCCGGTACTATTACCGATCCAATTCGATTCAGTGCGGGAAGACATGCAAACTTTACGTCTGCACAACGGTACGATCTGGCGCTGGAACAGGCCTCTGATCGGATTCGATCCGGACGGCACGCCGCATATCCGGATCGAACACAGGGTCATCCCGGCCGGCCCGAGCCTGCCGGATATGCTTGCCAATGCGGCCTTTTTCTACGGTCTGGCCAATTACCTCCGGCTCGAACAGGTGGCCCCGGAGCCCCGGCTGCCCTTTCACTTGGCCAAGGACAATTTTTACCAGTGTGCACGGTATGGCTTGGAGGCCACGGTTGCCTGGCCGGACATGGAAAAAATCCGGCTTAAAGACCTGTTGCTCAGAAAGTTGATTCCGCAGGCACTGATCGGGCTCGACAAGCTTGGAATCAACCACGGCGAGGCTTCCCGATACCTCGATATCATTCAACAACGCACCGAATTGGGCCAGAACGGCTCTACCTGGCAACGTCGTTATGCGACAAATCATGATGGAAATTTGAGCGCCATGACAAGGACCTACCATGAAAACCTATGGTCCGGAGTACCGGTTCACCAATGGGCGCTCTGAATACTTCCCGCGGGCTTTTCCAGATGGCCGAAATACCGGACGGCCTGACCGAGGTTTCGCCCGAAGACCTGCATCGGATCCTGCCTGGTCCGACCCTCGTGCACGTGGCGGGCAGAAGGCCCGAACCGCTGTTCCTCGCGGTACTGTTGCACGGTAACGAACCGACGGGGTTGCTCGCGATTCAGGCGCTCCTTCGCGAATACCGATCCCGCCCGCTGCCGCGCTCGATCTCGATCCTGTTCGGCAACATCCTCGCGGCAAAGGAAAACCTGCGACGCTTGGACGACCAGCCCGATTTCAACCGGATCTGGCCCGGCACCGAACAACCCGAATCCGAGGCAACCGCGCTCGCCGCGAGCGTCATCGACGAAATGGTGCGCCGCAAGGTCTTCGCCAGCATCGATATCCACAACAATACCGGACTGAATCCGCACTATGCCTGTGTCAATGTCCTGGAGGACCGCTATTTGCAGTTGGCGCGGCTGTTCAGTCGCCTCGTGGTTTATTTCATCCGGCCGCGCGGCGTGCTTTCGGCCGCTTTCGCACGTTTCTGCCCATCGGTCACCCTGGAATGCGGGAAGCCCGGACAACAATACGGGGTCCGTCATGCATTGGAATATCTGGACAGCTGCCTGCATTTAACGGAAATCCCGGATCGCCCGGTTCAGCCCGGTGGCCTGGACCTTTTTCACAGTATCGCGCAGGTCACCATTCCCGATGAGATCCGCTTCGATTTCTGTCCCGCTGCAGCGGACCTGGAACTGGCCGCGGACATCGACCACATGAATTTCACGGAAATTCCCGAGGGAACCATAATCGGGAAAGCCCGAACCGACGGCAGTATTCCATTGATCGCACGGGATGAATTCGGCCATGAGGTCACAGCCCGATATTTCCGGATTGAAAATGGAGACATCGTTCTGAAGCGAGCGATCATGCCCTCGATGTTCACGCTGGACCGCAAGGTCATACGCCAGGACTGCCTCGGCTATATCATGGAGCGGATTCAACCGGCTCCGGAGAGCCCCGAACCATGAATACACCTCCGTTCTGGAAAAGCAAAAAATTGACCGAAATGAACCGCGAGGAATGGGAATCCTTGTGCGACGGTTGCGGCAAATGCTGTCTCAACAAACTGGAAGACGAAGACACCGGCGAGATTTTCTTCACCAGCGTGGTATGCGATCTGATCGACCTCAAGACCTGCCGCTGCACTCGATACGCCGAAAGAACCCGCTTGGTTCCGGATTGCGTCGATATCAAATCGGAACGATTCGTCCAATACGACTGGCTGCCCTCGACATGCGCCTACCGGCTGATTGCGGAAGGGCGGGACCTGCCGTCCTGGCATCCGTTGATCAGCGGCCGCCGCGAATCGGTCCATGCAGCGGGTGTCTCGATCCGGAGCTATGCAATCCGCGAATCCGAATCATCGGATCTTCTGGAGCACATCATCGAATGGCTGACCTGAGGTCGGCAATCCAGGATGCCAGCGTTTCGGCGTCCTCGCCGGAATCCGTCCTTTTGATTTATGGCCAAGGTTCGGTCAAACTGACGAAACTGTAGCGACCGGTCCGCGGAGATTGAATCAATGAAGCGAAATGAACGATCCGCCATCCTTTGGCATTTACTTCTTTGCGCCCTTGTCACGGGATGCGGAGCGGAAAGGATTCCGGCGAAATTCGGGGCATTCGAACCGGTGAACCTTGACCAGCGATTCGGGTCCGGCGCCTATACCGCAAAAATTCAAAATTTCATGGTGATCATGGATACCTCGTCCACGATGAATCACCAATATCTGTACGAAGTTTTTGACAGCGACACCATCCCGACCTTGTTCGAAGTCGAAAAAGAGGTCATACGGCGCATGAACCAGGCTATTCCGGCGATGAACCTGAATGCCGGGCTCAGGACGTTCGGCTTCGGCCCGTGTCAGTCCTGGAGATTTTCCCTGGAGCGATTGAAGCTCGGGCCTTATGACAAAAAATCGTTCGGCGAGGCCCTGAACTCCATAGAGTGCGCGGGCGGAGGTTCGCCAATGGATTTCGCGATCGATATGGCGGGCTCCGATCTTGAATCGGTGCAAGGTAAAACCGGGATCATTATCATCAGCGATGGCGATATGGATGACGATGCGAGCATTTCCGTGGTTGAAATCAAGAAGCAATACGGAGAGCGGGTCTGTATTCATACCATTTCGCTCGGTAAAAACCCGGGTAATCGAGTCGCGATGCGCAGGCTGGCTGCATTAAGCCACTGCGGGTACACCACAACCGCGGAAGAATTGGCCACCGCATCGGGCATGGCGGAATTCGTCGAGAAAGTTTTTCTGAAATCGAATTGAAGGTCGATGCCCGGTCGGCCATTGCATGACTGACGGACAAAACTGTTCGTACGCTCTGCATGAACGCCCTGCGCGGATCAATCGAGCGTTCGATGAAAGGTGCGCACCCCGACCGCCAGCACGACGACGATAAAAAGCAAGATCGGCCAGATATGCGGCACGAGCAATGCCAGGCCGTTGCCTTTCAGGAGGATACCCCGGACCAGTTGCAGAAAGTGGGTCAAGGGCAGAACATTGCCAATCACCTGAGCCCATCCGGGCATTCCGCGAAACGGGAACATGAATCCCGACAGCAGGATCGATGGCAGGAAGAAAAAAAACGTCAACTGCATCGCCTGCAGTTGATTGCGGGCAATCGAACTGAACGTGAT